>JAEOUJ010000162.1 GCA_016839405.1 Candidatus Gerdarchaeota archaeon
AATACCAAGAATCTGAAGGATTTTATGTTGAAACGATACTTATAGAGAAATGCATAAATGAAATTTTACTTTATCAAGATAAGAAAGAATGGATAGAAACACTATCACATACAATCTTTTCATATGAAAAAGAATTAGACCATGGAAAAGAATATGTGTTTAAAAATGCACCTCTAGTAAGAATAATGTATTGTGATATAGAACGTGAGATTTTTTTTATCGAAGATGTTGATGGTGGACTTTATTGTTCTCCCGATAAAATACATTGGTATATTTATCTAGTCAAACCTGAAAAAAGACCTTATTATTCTCGAGAACAATTTTTGCGTAAATTCAGGATACCAAATATTTAGTGAAAGGTATTTCACTTAGTTTCAATTTCGTTTTTTATTTTTAGATTGTTATAAAATGAAAGCTCTTTAATTATTAAAATCTCACTTTAAATAATTCATAATAGAATTTTACTCAAAATTTTTAGCTAAAAATAGTGTGCGATCCCGGATTTGAACCGGGGAACCTCTAGCTAGTGAGGCTAGCGTCATACCGAGCTAGACCAATCGCACATTTTATCATTTTTGATTTTCAAGAATTTTCTTAATTAAGATTTCTATTCCTTTTTTCTAGCATTAATTGTAAATCGCCATTCTTTTGGTGCTGTTTCTAAACCTCTTTTTACGTTATCAATTATAAAATTAGCTTTTGATAATTGCTCCAAATATTTCCTAATACCACTTTCTGTTGTTGCTTTATAAACGATAATTCTCCCATGTGATTTAAGAGAATTTCTAACTAACTCAATAAAGCTTCCTGAGTTCTTTGGCAAAGGCATTACTAATAGATCAAATGTTTCTTCATTTAGTAAGCTTGGTAGAACTTTTTCAACATCATCATTAATTAATTCTACATCTTTAACTTTATTCAAAGCAAGATTTTCAAGAGCGTATTTATGAGCATATGTATTTAGTTCTATACCCATTATTTTTGATGCTTTAGTGAATTTTGATAAATAAATTGGAATTGGTCCTATTCCTGAAAATAAAACACAAATTGTATCTCCTTTTTTTACTTGTTTAATTAATTCCTCTCTTTCGGTTATTTGTCTGGGCGAAAAGAAAACTTTTGTTATATCTAGCTTGAATTTTAATTTATTTTCCAAATGAATTGTTTCAGAACCTTTTCCAGCAATTAATTTCTTCTCTTGTATTCTAAAACAGTCATTAGCTTTTTTACTTTCACAATAAACTGCTTCTATTTTTGGATACAGTGTCAAAAGATATTTTCCAATCTCATTTTTCTTTGATTTTAAATTATCTGGAATAAAAATAACAATTATTTTTCCAATTATATCAAACGAACTTAAACCGTATTTTTCCTTAAGGCTTGTTAATCGTTTTTTTGCTGGTAATCTTTTTATTTGTGCTTTATCGATTTTTTCTTTTATTGGTATCCAAAGTTTATTTTTTACTTCTAATATTGAGCGTGATTTATCATATAGCTCCTTATTTTTTAAATCATTAATGACAGATTGTCCTTCATTTTTGTTTACTATTAAAACATAATTTGATTTCCAATAAAGGGGGTTTTCTTCTTTCAATTTCACACAAATATACTTTCAAAAATTCATATGATAAAATTGTTTTGGAAAATTAGAAAGGATAGTAAGAAAAGGATTAAGAAATAATTTATCCCTTACTTTCACGATTCTTCATTCTTAGGCGAGTAGAACCGCACTTACGACATTTCTTAGCACGTAAAGCATTTCGAGCATAACATTTTCTGCAAATTTGTACGTAAAGTAACTTCTGCCTAGCAATTTCTCGTTTCTCTGGGTCAGCAACGGGCATCTTTTTCACCAAGTTTCTTATGTGTTTTTCAAGGAATTCTCTTTCTATTTAAGTGTTTTTCGCTTCAATCGATAATATTATTTTTTTAGCTTTTTAAGAATTTATAATAAAATTAATCATAACTTAAATGCATTATTGGAGATTTTTTATTATTAATCATCTGTCTTTTTATTTGTAGTTTTTGATGTTGAGCTTTGTTTTTTTGTTGTTGAAGTAGATTTCTTAGTTGAACTTGTTGTTTTCTTTGTTGAGGTTGTTGCCTTTGGTTCTACTTTTTTTGTAGTTGTTTTCTTTGTAGGTGCTTTCTTAGGTGCTGTTTTTGGTTTTTCTTGACTTGGTTTCTGTTTTCCATTCATTTCATCAGAATCAAGTGAAGTAATAAATGTTCGTCCATTATTCATTGTAATTGCCGCATTTATTCGTTTTTGAACAACTAATCGAAAAATAATTTGTTCTGCTTCATCAGGTGTTACTATAGAATTTTCTAGAAAAACCTCCAATGGAACATTCTTCACTCCCTCTAATGTTTTATTTATTTTAATTTCATAGAACCGTTCAATTACTGTAGTTGGAATCTCTATCTTTTTATCTACAACATCTTCTAAGAGTTTAAATGATCCTTCTTTATAGGCTTCTATCATTTGTAGTATTACTTCTACAAAAATTGGCCCTAATTTTTTAAAGTGAGGATTTTTTATTATTTTTTCAGCTTCTTTCATTGTAAATGATTCAATAATTGTTAAACCAATTAATGTTGCATTATAATCTTCTAATTCTTCTGCTGAGTGTTCTGCTAGTTTATCTCCTTTCATAATAAACTTTAGTCTCACCTTTATTGAAATTCTAGTTAGTAGGAAATTTCCGGAAACTACTTTTAAAGTAACATCATGTAATACCTTTGATGGAACCTCTGGTACTCTTTTTCCGATAATTACTTCTTCTAGAAATTCCTCCAAACCATCACTAGCAATTGTAGGTTCTCTAATTGCTATATTGTGGAGTGCTTTAGATAATTGATCCCTGACTTCTTCAATAGGTTCATCGTATGAATTTTCTAATATTTCAAGAAAATGTCCTTTAAATAATTCAGGATTATTTTCACCTATTTCTTCTAATTGATGAGCAATTGCTAAACGAACTTCTTGTTGTTGCTCATCACTTAATCTTAACATTTTTCTAATTAAACTTACACCAATCTCTGGTGAGATTTTAGTCAAATGAGTAAGAGCTTTTATAGCTTCAATTTTTTCTGAAGGTTCACCGTCTGAAACAAGTTTGAATAATTGCTCCAATTTTTCAATTGATTCAACTAATCCACTCATTAGATTTTTGATTTTAGGCAATGAAATTTCTTCTTGTGTTTCTTTGATTTCTTTTTCTATAGGTTCTAAATCATCATCTACCAATGTTTTTGAGAGTTGTTCTGTTGCATCTGCTTGAGGAGTTTCGATAGTTCCAGTTCCTATTAATTTTTCAGGTTCTACGAGTAGTTCTACATTTACTTGTTTTGATTCTTTCACTAGTTCAGTTTTAACTGGTTCTTCTATTATTTTTGTTTCAACTATAGTTTCATCTTGTTTAATTTTAGTTTCTTCTTTTTCTACTTCTTTAATTTGATCCATTGGTTCTTTTGATTCGGTTGTTTCCAATTCTTCAGACTTTATTTTAATTTCATCAATGGATTGAGCAACCTTGATATTTAGAGGAACGCGTAATTCAATTACATCTGTAATTTTACTAATAGCACTATAAGGAATAGTTTTAGATGGAATTACTGGTTTACCATTAATTTCAGTTTCAAATGTTAAACCTATTTGACCATCTTCACCAATATTGACAGCTTTACATATACCTATTTTTGTTCCATTAGAATCAATTATTATTTTGCCTTCTAAATCGCTTTCGCCATTTAATGAAGCTGATGATTTTTCCTTATTATTATCTTCTGCCATACACGCTCTTCTCGTATAAAACATTTATTTGATAATTATATCATAGTTGGATTCTTATTATTAACAAGCTCCAACGAATGCTTTATTAGCATTACGTTATGGTGGAATTAGATGTTTCTCTTAACAGATAACTTATTTTTTTTATTTTTCATATTAATTAATAGCTAATCTATTAATTTAGTAATCCTTCTTTTAATTCAATTTTCATCTAAAATTTCAAATATTTAGTTAAAAAATAATAAATAAATAGTATTACATCCAACTATAATTTATATACAGTTTAATTTAAGGTGTGTCTAAAGATGGTTAAATATTGTTCCCGATGTGGTGCTAGAGCTCTTCCAGGAGCTAAATTTTGTCGTTCTTGTGGAAATCGAATTGACAAGGAAAAAAGTCAAGCTACTATAAATGAAGAAGCTCAAGAAGTAGATGTTGAAGAAATTGAAGAAGTATCAAAACCAGAACCTTCACTAGTTAAAGCAGAGTTAACAAAAGAAGAAGAAGAATCTTTACTTATTCTTTCAGAGATAATTCCAATTCAAAAGAAGGCTGAAGAATTAAGGAAAGAAAAAGATACTTTAGAAATTAAATTCCGAGTTGAAGAAGAAATAACAGAGAAAGAATATAATAGCCAACTCAAAAAGATTAATGCCGATATTGAAGATTTTGAAAAGAAAATCGAAGAAAAAAGAAAAGTAATGTCATCTTTAACTCTTCTTAATTTAGTTCAAGAAGTAGTAGAGATGAGAGAACGTCAAGAAAAGCTTGAAGAAATCTTTGAAGAAGGACGAATCCAAGAATCAACATATGATCGATTAAATAGAGAATATCGTGATAAAGAAAGATCTACAAAAGCAAAAGTCGATGAAGAAGAAGCAAAATTAAAACAATATCGACGTAATTTGGTTGATGAAAAAGAAGAAATTTCCTCCATGAAAGAAGAATTATTTGCTCGTCATTCTGTTGGTGAATTTACTGAAAAGGAATATAGAGAGAAAATTAAAGAGCTAGAATCAAGAAATATTGATGGATTAATTGCTGCTGTTGATGAAGTTATTGCACGAATGTCTAAGGTGTAATTCATTTCCATCAATCTCTTTTTCTTTATTTTTTAAACAATCTAATTAATGTAATTAAGGGAAGAATTTAATTTAAGGATAGCTTGACATTTCTTTAAAATTATAAGGATAGTATCTCTATTTATGATTAGAAAAAACTCCTCCTATACAGAAGAGCAAATTAAACAGCTCTCAGATGAAATCAAGGCCTTAAAAGAAAAAAATAATGCTTTTATTTTAGCTCATTATTATCAAGAATTGCCAATTCAAGATTTAGCTGATTTAGTAGGTGATTCATATGGTCTTAGCAAAGCTGCTAGAGAAATTAAGGATGCAGAAATCATAGTTTTTGCTGGAGTGTATTTTATGGCTGAAACAGCTAAAATTCTTAATCCAAATAAGAAAGTTTTAATTCCAAATGTTAATGCTGGATGTCCTTTAGCGAAGCAATGTAATCCATCTTTAATATCAGATTTTAGAAAAAAGTATCCTGATGCACCAGTTGTAGTTTATGTTAATACAACTGCTGAAACAAAAGCAGCAGCAGATGTAACTTGCACAAGTACAAATGCTGCAAAAATTGTAAGTAAATTAAATGCTAAGAAGGTAATATTTGGCCCTGATAGGAATTTAGGTAAATATGTTCAAAATCAAGTACCCGATGTAGAGATTATACCTATGCCAGAAGATGGTCAATGTTATGTTCATAGAAGATTTGATGTAAAATCAATTAAAAAAATTAAAGAGATCTATCCTGATGCAGTTTTAATAGCTCATCCTGAGTGTAATATTGAAGTACAAGAAATGGCTGATTTTGTTGGATCCACACACAGAATGCTTAAGTATGGTCAAGAAACAAAAGCAAAAACTATTATTGTAGCAACTGAAAAAGGACTTGTTGATCGTATGGATAGAGAACAACCAGATAAAAAATTCATTTTAGCAAAAGAAACTGCTATTTGTAGAAATATGAAAAGAATCAATTTAGAGAATTTAAGGGATTCATTAAAATATAATCAATATGAAGTTATTATACCAGAAGATATAAGAGTTAAAGCTGAAAAAGCAATTGTTAGGATGTTGGAGTTATCATGAGAAGAATTTTACCTTTACCAAAAACAAAAGTAAGAGAAATGCTAACAAATTTCATGATTGAAGATGAAGGATATGGGGATATAACATCGGAGATTCTGTTTCCAGTTGATAAACAAGCGCAAGCAAGAATTTTTACAAGAGAAGAGTGTATCCTTTCTGGTGCTGTATTGTTACCAGAGATTTTTGAACCCGAAGGGTGTGAGGTAGTTCTTAAAGCGAATGATGGTGATAAATTAAAAGAAAATCAAGATATAGCCTTAATTTATGGTCCAATGAAAAAAATACTTCTAAGAGAAAGAGTTACATTAAATTTACTATCAAGGATGTGTGGCATAGCAACAAAAACTTGGTTATTTGTTAAACAGATACCTAAAGATTCACATACAGTCATCGCAGCTACAAGAAAAACAACTCCTGGATTGCGATTACTCGAGAAATACGCAGTTGCTTGTGGCGGAGGAGATACTCATAGATTGCGACTTGATGATATGGTTTTAATTAAGGATAACCATCGGGTTTTATTTAAATCAATAACAGAAGCAATCAAAGTGCTAAAAGCTCATCTTAGTTTCTCAAAGAAAATAGAAGTTGAAGTAGAAGATTTTGATTCTATGATTGAAGCAGTTAATGCTGGTGCAGATATAATAATGTTAGATAATATGGCTCCTGAAAAAATACTAGATGCAATTAAAATATTAAAAGAAAAAGGTTTGAGAGAAAAAATCATTCTAGAATTAAGTGGAGGAATCAATGAAGAAAATCTTTCAAATTTTGCTAATTTAGGAGCAGATGTCATATCTTCTGGAGCATTAACACATTCTTATAGATCAATTGATCTCTCACTGGACATAATTAAATAATTAATATAGATTAATTAAATTATCAATGCTTAATCCCAATATTAGAGACTGAAAAATCAGAATTTCTTCTTTTTATTGTCCTAATTCCTAGAACATTTGCATTTCTGCTGTTCTAATCTATGGTATCTTATAGGATTAAGATGATAATAAATCACTACTAATTAGTTTAATTAATTTGATTTGGTTGGAGAACGAGCTTATGAAAACAAGAAATATAGGTTTGAGATTTTTAGGTTTTTTACTTATAATTATAACTATAACAACACTATTTTGGAATCTTAATAATTTAGTTAATGGATCAAGTGATCAGACAATTTCAAATATAGATAGTTTGCAAACAAATGATAGAATTTCTGATTCATTTAGTTTAAAACCAGCTCCAAGTATTGATTCTTTTTTTGAAGAATATGATCAAGGTTTTATTCATACTGAAAGTTCATTACCCAATGAACAAACTAATGAAGAATATAATAGCAACTCAATTTTATATGAATATGATGAAAATTTAGTTGCTAATATTGATCTATCAAAGTTAGCCTATGGTGTAAGCGAACTTGTTGAATATATAGTTCAAGTATCCAGTAATTTTGATAAAGCATCAAATTATCCTCTTAGAATTTTGATTATTGAAGGAGACAATTACTATTATTGGTATACAGGATATGGTGATTATACCATTGTTAGCGATCAATATGTTATAACAAATTCAGATGGTATTTTTTATGGCTCTTTTCTCCCATCTAAAGATGGTACATACACAATTTTAGTTATTCCTTATTTGGTTAGAGATTATCCTATTGCTAGAAGAGTTGTTACAGTATCGCCAATCAGTGCTTTTTGGCGTGTTCCATATTCAGCTGTTAAACAAGTAAATACAATATCTTATGTTTTAGTTGCCAATACAACAGATTTCACACCTGTGGCTAATGTTAATGTTAGTTTATATATTGAAAATTGGTGGGGTCTACCTATTGATAATAATACCACAAGAAGAAAACTCTTTACTGGATTAACATCAAATGAAGGGATAATAGTACTGAATTATATTTTAGATGAGTTTGCTGATGGACTTTCAACCTTAATTCTAATCGCTGAATTCGAGGGTTCTCAAATCGAATTAATAAACTACGTTTGGTCATATTATGATTATTATTATCAAACTAATAATGAATATCAATTATATAAATTCATAACAACATTAGATAAACCCATCTATCAACCAGGTGATATAGTTAAAGCTAGGACTTTGGTTCTCATAGATGATTATTGGAAAGTAACAAAAGAACCACTTATTAATTCTAATGTAGAAATAAAATTTGTAAGTCCATCTGGGTTTATACTTTATCATCGAGAAGTAACTACAAATGAAAATGGACTTTTAGAATGGACTTATCATTTTGATTCTGAAGCTATAATTGGTAATTATGTTTTAGTATTTACAAAAGAATCATCGACCGAGAAAGTAATTATTGAGTTAGATAACTATGTAAAACCAGATTTTCGTGTAAATATCAATTTAGAAAGTGAGTATGTAGAACCAAGAGAGAAAATAAAGGGAACAATAATAGCAGAATATTACTTTGGAAAACCAGTGCTTGGTTCGGTTGTTATAGAATTTCTTTATTATGACATAGTTATGGATTCAATTGAGGGAAGCTTAAACTCAAATGGTGAATTTTATTTTGAATGGCAAGTTCCTAGAGATAATCCATTTGATGAGCCAATTGAAGCTTTAGTTGTGAAAGCATCTGTAACCGATCCAATAGATCGAATTGTGTCAGCTCAAAGGGATATTGTATGTAATTCTGAGTTAATTGCTTATTTCTGGACATATCCTTGGGAGTTATTTCAACGAGGTGATGAAATTAGAGCAAATTTCTATGTATATCAATTGAGTGTTAGAAATAGCTATTATTGGTATTCATGGAATCCTGTAAATAATGCAGATATAACTTTGAAAATCTTTGGTTTGAATAGATTTGAACAAAAAATTGAGCTCTTTTCTCTTGAATCAGAAACTAATTATTATGGCTCTGGAAGTATCCTTTTCACTATTCCGGAGGAATATTATGATAGCTATAAAAATTATGTACTTGATTTAGTTGTTAGTACATCTGATGGAAGAAACACAATAACAAGTCAATCATTATCATTAGCCATAATTGAAACTCAAATTGAATTGAATCCATCAACTAACATTAATCCAGGTGACGATTTAACATTAACAATTTCTGTTATTAATACAGAAACAAATCAACCTGAAACTGCTTCTATATCTGTTTACATCATGGATGCTGAATATGACACACTTTATTACACTTGGGATTATATATTAACTGACACAGAAGCATTTTCAATAAGTTTGACTGAATTTGCTCCTACAGGTAGATATAGAATTAATACATATTGCCGAATTTTAAACTCGTTTTCAGATAAATACTCCCCTCGCTATTCAAGTCGTCATTTGACATTCATTGTAGGTGATGATTATTCTTTATCAATACAAACAGATAAGGAAGAATATACATCAATGGAAGAAATAGTAATTACTGGACAATTAAATGGAATAACTAACTTGCCAATTGTATTAGAATTTTCCAAAAGAGGTATCTATGATATCGTAACGCTTGATTCTTCTACTACTGAGTTCTTAATAACTTTAAATGACATCAATAATTTAGGTCCACGATTAACAATTTTTGCCTATGCAATAACTATAACAGGCATCATCCTAGAAGCAGTTGTTGTTGTAGAAATAAGTAAAGAAATCAATATTTCTATTGAAACTGATAAGGAAATCTACGAACCTGGTGATACTGCTGAAGTAACAATTATAGCAAAAGATGAAAATGAAGAATCAATTGATGTTTTAAGTGTATTCTCGTTAATTGATTCCTCAATTTTTGCAGTAAAAGAAGATGCTATGTCTGAAGAAGCTTATTTTGAAGAAGAACAATATTGGTCACAATTATCAACTCGTTGTTCTTGGACTGCCCCAATGACATTTTGGTGGTATTGGTGGATGTTGGAGGATGTGTACTATTTCACATATACAACATTTCCATATAATGAATATGATGTTTTACAAACATTTGGAGGAGGGGAAGTAGGTGCACATCCAGAATTTGAAGGTGAAATAAGGGATAATTTACCAGAATCGGCTAATTGGTTACCTGAATTAGAAATTGTTGATGGAGAAATTTCATTTGAAGTTCCCCTACCTGATAATATTGGTGAATGGACAATTAGATTATTTAGTTATGCTAAAGGATTAGGCTTAATTACTAAAAAGACTTTCAAAACCTTTCTACCATTTTTTGTAGATCTTAAGATTCCAAATGGTGTTGTTCAAGATAATGTGATAAAAATACAAGGAATTGCTTATAATTATCTTGAGGATAGTAGCTTAGTAGAATTAACACTAGATATTGAAGGTTTAATACTTTTAAATAGTCCAGTTCAAGAAATTATTGTTCCAAAAGATTATCTAGTAGAAGTAACTTGGTCAGTTTATTGTATTGATTTTGGTGAAATAAATACAATATTGACTGCAATTGCTACAATTGAAGATGATTATTGGTTTGATGGTATACAAAAACCATTAAGAATATCTCCAAATGGTGTTTCTAAAGAATTTATTCAAAGTGGTTTTCTAAATGAATCTGAAGAAATATCCTTTGACATTTATGCAGAAAGTATCTATACCAATGCAGAATTAATTATATCTCCTGGAATAATGGAAACAGCTATAACCTCTTGGAATAGATTAATTGGTTACCCCTATGGATGTATTGAGCAAACAATATCAAAGGTATTCCCTGATGTAATGATTTATCATTATCTTAATGATACAGGACAACTTACTGATGAGATTAAATTTGAATTGGAGAATATGCTTCAAGTAGGTTTATCAAAAATTGCTTCTAATCAAAATCCAGATGGCGGGTGGGGTTGGTGGTATGAAGATTCTTCTCAAAATTATATGACAGCTGTTGTTTTATATGGTTTAGGATTAATGAGTAATCTTGGTTTTGAATTATCAACATCTCATTTACTTGCTGGAATTAATTTTATGATTAACCAACAGAAATTTGATGGAAGCTTTGAATCGACTACATGGCGATTAGATGATTTTTCATTTACAGCATATGTTATTCGATCGTTATTAGCGAACAAACTATACTCAGCATCACAAATCAATGCAATACAAGATGCCATAGATTATTTCAAATCTAAATGGCAAAGTACAAGCTCAATTAGAAATCCTTATGCAGCTGCTTTATTTGTTGAATCCACTTTTGGCACAAGTTTTTATGACTCATCATTTGTAGATGATTTAATTACTTATATCATTTCAGAAGCAATAATTGAAGATGATGGAATAAGATGGGAAATAGAAACAGAACAATACTATCGAGCTTTGGGTGGCACAGTAGAAACCACCGCTACAGTAATCACTGCATTAACAATAAAGGATTTCATGACCCACTATACAATTATTAGAAATGCAATAACATGGTTAATGGGACAACAGAACTACTGGGGTTGGGGAAATACAGCTGATACATCAGCAGCTATTAAAGCAATTGTAACTGTAGCTCAATTTAGTTCAGATCCTATAGAATGTCTAATTGATTTGAAATTAAATAGTTGGACAGAACAAGTTATTTTTAATGAAAGTGAAAGCTCATATTTGACAGCTGAAATATTTAAATTAAATCAAAATCTAATCATAGGTGCTAATACTCTACAATTGAATCAAACTGGCTCAGGACAAATCTATTACTTCTTTATCGTTAAACAAATTCTTAGAAGTGATTTATCTATTCATATTACTGATCCTATAACAGTAGCTTCAGGTGAAATTTTTATTGTGCCTATTTCTTTACATCATGATTCAACTGTAGTTTATCCTGTTAATATCTTAATAACTAGTTTAGATTCTGATTTTGATATTATAGGATCTTCATCTCAATCTCTACAAGTTCTTTATGATGATGAGCTAATTGAATTTTCATATTATGCTCCAACAGAACCAGGAACTTATACATTAGCTGGTTTCAATGTAATTTACCAGTTCGCAGATGAAACTCTCACTGATGTTTCTGATGGAATTGTTAGGAAAATAATTGATGAAATAATAATAATCGTTGAAGAAAGCTCTAAAAGTCTATTTGAGCAAAAAATGATTCTAAACCAATTCCAAGAACAATTTATTACAGAGTCAAATAATTATGATTTAACAATTTCTCGAGAGTATTCTAAAACATCTAATATACACAAAGGAGACATTATTGATGTATTTATTTCAATTGAAAATGATTGGGAAGAAAAGGAATTTGCTATGATTGAATATGATATTCCTACAGGTTTAGAGATTATTGAAAGCTCTCTTAATTCAATTGATTCGCTAGTAGATTATTCATTAACACAAAGTAGACTTACTTTATTCTTTTTAAAACTAAATCTTGGAGTAACCTCATTTCAATTTAAATTAACTGTTTTGAATATTGCCTCTTCAATATCATTACCAGTCATGCTATCATCAATGTATGATTCTTGGATAATTAAAAGTAATGCTCAAGTTTTAGGAGATTTCAATGTTAGAATTGATCCAAACACTGGTTTACCAAAAATAGATGCTCTCAAACCTATATTTATGTCTAATACAATTAAATTGAAGGAAGCAAATAGAGCCTATGACGTATCTGTTGATGTTATTGCTAGTGATAATGATGATGTTGAATCTGTTCAAATATTATTCTGTGGTAAAGATGGAAAATGGCAAACTAAAGATGGTATAGCTTTAGAAATTCTTGAAGATGGCAGTCAAAAATTCGCAGTATCACTTGGTTTATTTGAAAATGAAGAATTAAGATATATCATAGCAATTGAAGATGTTTCTGGTAATGTTTTATATACTAATATTTCAACAATCATAATCCCCGCTATTACTACAACATTTATTTTCATAGTTATAGCAATTTTAGTTGCTTTTGCTTTTGCTTCAGCAGTATCTATTCCAACAGCAAAACTCCGTCCCAAAAAAGAAGCTTACAAGATATTTGAGGATGATAGAAATACAATCTTTCAAGACAGCAATGATGAAGAAACATTAAATCTAGAGAATTTAAGAAAATAATATTATCTTTTCTTCTTTTTTTTTCCAAAATTTGTTTTTTAACATGACATAATAGTTTTAAAGAGTAAAGTATTTTTTTTCTCAATTAATCTTTAATTGATCATCGGGGAAAAAATAATGGAATTTGCTCCTATAATTGAAAAGGTGGCTTTTAATCTTTTAAAGTGTGCAGCAACTGAATTGCCAGATAATGCAGTTAAAGCAATTAAAGATGCTTATAAAAATGAAACTAATCCAGTTGGTAAAAGCCAATTAGAAGCCATTATTAAGAATTTTGAAACAGGTGCTAAATTATGTATCCCAATGTGTCAGGATACAGGCATCCATATTTACTATGTTGAAATAGGTGCTGATTGCCCTATTAAAGACTTAGGAAAAATTAAAGATGCACTAACTAATGCATCAAAGAAAGCTACAAAAGAGGTTCCTATGCGACCAAATGCTGTAGATCCTTTTGGCAGTAATTCTGGAGATAATACAGGAAGATATATCCCTTGGATTAATTGGGAAATAGTTCCTGGCAATAAAATCAAAATCACCGCTTTTCCAAAAGGCGGCGGTAGTGAAAATATGAGTACAGTTAAAATGCTAAAACCTGGTGTAGGCATTAAAGGAGTTATGAAAGAGGTAGTCGATTGGATGATTTTTGCAGCAGGCCAACCTTGTCCTCCTACTGTTGTAGGTGTCGCAATAGGTGGTGGTGCTGATATTGCCATGAAGCTTGCTAAGAAACAATTAATGCGGCCTATTGGTGAACCTCATCCACAAAAGGAAGTTGCTGAAATAGAACAAAAATTGAAGGAAGCGATAAACACAACTGGTATTGGACCTATGGGTTTAGGTGGAAAGACAACATGTTTAGCAGTGCATATGGATTATGCTCATAGACATCCAGCTTCTTTACCAATGGCGATTTCCGTTCAATGTTGGGCAGCAAGACAATCTGCTGCTGAAATAAGCCCAGATGGGAAAGTTAAGTATTTACATCATAAAATCAAGGAGTAGATGAGAAATGGCAGAATATGAATTAAAAACACCTATTCCAGAAGAAGAAATTCGTAAATTGAAAGCTGGTGATATAATCTACATTACAGGTATAGTTTATTTGTCTAGAGATGAAGCTCATTTGCGTGCATTGGAATATGCAGAAGAAGGTAAAGAATTACCTTTAGATTTCAAGGGTTTAGCTCTCTTCCATTGTGGTCCTATTGTACAAAAAGATGAAAAGGGTGAGTGGCAAGTAGTAGCAGCTGGACCAACAACTTCATCTAGAATGGAAATATTCCAAGATAAATACATCGAGAAATTCAGAGTTAGTGTAGTAATTGGTAAAGGTGGAATGTTTGAACGAACAACTGCTGCTATGAAAAAATATGGTGCGGTTTATGGTGCATTTACTGGTGGGGCTGCAGTTTTAGCTGCAAACGCAGTTAAGAAAGTAAAAGGTGTTGAATGGTTGGATTTAGGTACACCAGAAGCTTTGTGGATTTTTGAGGTAGAACGATTTGGTCCATTAATAGTTGCTATTGATAGTCATGGAAACAATTTATTCAAACAAGTATCAGAAGAAGTACAGAAAAATAAGTCAAAAGTTTATGATATAATAGGAATTAAGGAAGAATAAGTTCAAACTTTTTCTTCCTTCTTTTTCTTTAATTCAAATACATATTGTAACCAATTA
>JAEOUJ010000163.1 GCA_016839405.1 Candidatus Gerdarchaeota archaeon
AAAAGTTTCGATTTTAGGGTATGGCTGTATGCGCTTGCCAATTAAAGATTCATCTAAAGCAATTGTTGATGAAGAAGAAGCTATAAGACTAATTAGAATGGGTATAGATGGAGGAATCAATATCGTTGATACCGCTTATAGATACCATGGTTCTAAAAGCGAAGTTATTCTTGGGAAAGCTTTGAAAGATGGGTATAGAGAAAGAGTTTTACTCGAGACAAAACTCTTTACGCCAAAGCTAAAAACTTCTAACGATTTTGATACTTTATTGGATGAACAATTAACAAAACTAGATGTGGATTATATTGATATTTACTTAGTTCATAGTTTGAGTTACCAAAGATACATTGATATCATTGAAAAATTAAACATTGCAGAAAAAGCACAAAATGCAAAACAAGCTGGTAAGATAAAACACTTTGGTTTTTCATCTCATGATAGTCCAGAAAATATCCGAAAAGTAATTGATACTGGAATTTTTGAAATAATGTTAGTTCAATATAATATCTTACACAAAGACAATGATCAGATTATCAAATATGCTGCAGAGAAAGGACTTGGAGTTGTTCTCATGGGTCCAAATGCTGGTGGTAGGCTTGGATTAGAACCTCCTGAAAAAATGAAAGATTTACTAACACAAGGTAGGAATAATTTCATAGATCTAGGTTTGAAATTTGTGTGGAGTAATCCTGGAGTTACAGTTGCTTTATCAGGAATGAATTCTGAAGGGATGGTTAAGGATAATTTAGCATTAGCATCGCAAAAAGATGTAATATTAAGTACTGATGAACAACAAAGAGTGGATAAAATTGCTCAAGGATATAAAGAAATAGCAGAAATTGGTTGTACTCAATGTGGGTATTGCGAACCATGTGATGAAGGTGTGAGTATCAAATTAATCATGGATTTGCTCATGCTTTCTGTTGGTTGTGCAGCTGAATGGGAAGATGCAAAAGCAAAATACAAGGCTATTGGTAACCATAAGAACTATCCAGGTAAAAGAGCTGATGCTTGTATTGAATGTAGAGATTGTGAAACAAGATGTCCTGAAAAAATTCCTATTACTTCTCGATTAAAACAAATCCATAAATTATTAACAGATCTTGATTCATATAATATATAGTTTTTTAATTGAAGCACAAATGAATAGAAGTTAATCGATTCAGATATTCCTTACATTTCTCTTATAGAGATGTTTAATCAATGCTTACTTACCACTTTTACGTATCTTCCCAAACCGGATTTCTTGTCCTTAAAGAAGAAGTGTGAATCTTTCTGTAGAAAATAATTTTCACTTTTTTTTGTCAGAAAATTAATATTGTTAGATGCTCTCTAGTTATTATTTATAATCGATTTATAAGGTGTATAGGAATGATTAAAAGAAAAAAGCAATTTATAATTGTTTTAATTATTTTATTTGGAATGATACTTTTTGTTACGAATTCATTTTCAAATAATTACACTCTGATTAAAAGTTCGCAATTATCAATAGAATAATTAATTCCCATGACTAATTTTGAAATTGATGCTATTTTAGATGATGTAACTGAATTTGGGTATATAGATGAAAACTATGGAACCTTTCGTGATCTTATTGTAAAAGATTCAATAACTTATATTGCAAGCGATTTAAACGGACTTGTTGCATTGGACATATCTGATCCCACTACACCAATTTTTCTAGGGCAATGTGAACTTCCAGGAAGAAAAGTATGTAATTATCTAGATATTTAAGGAGATGTAGCTGTCTTAAGTTGTTCATATGATGGTATTGTGACAGTTAATAATTCTGATCCAACTAATATGTATATTCTAGACAGATATGATGTAACAAATAATGTTGAAGAAATATTGGTTGAGAGCAACATTGTTTATGCTGCATATTCTTATGATGGGTTAAGAATCCTCAATATTACTAATCCTGCAGCAATTGCCTTTGAAGGTTTATATTATTCTGGTTCTGGACTAATTAAAAGACTAGAAAAATATGGTTCGTTTATACTAGCTAGTAATTCAATCACTAAATATCTTGAAATTATTAATGTTACAGATATTTCCACTCCAACATTTGTTGCTAGTTATAATCCTGGTAGTACAATATATGATATAGCAATAAAAGATACATATGCCTATCTCAGCTTGAATAGTGGCTATATTTACATTATTGATTTAAGTATAATAACAAGTCCAAGTTACTCAAGTCAATTTGCATCTACTAGTGGTAATGAAATTTTAATAGAAGATGATGTTTTTGCTTTAGCAGCTTATAGCTATGTTAGGTTCTACAATGTATCAAATCCCACAGCTCCTACAGTTATTGTATATTACCAAATTGAATCGACTGATGCTTATTTCTTAGCTCTAAATGAGACAACATTAGCTGTTAGTCAACTAAATAATGGATTACTTCTACTTAATATTACTAATGTTTCCACACCGATAAAATTAGGAGAGTTCAAATATTATGGAAATCTCCTTGGTATTGATGTGGACAATGACTTCGTGTATATGAGCTCACTAAATGGTTTCATAATAGCTGATGCCTCTGATATAAATAACCCAACCTATATTTACATAAATGATACCGATGTAACAAATAAGGTTTATGATGTTGCTCTTTACAATAATTATGCTGTAGCGATTTATGATAATAATTTAAGGATATTTGATGTAACCAATCCTTATAATCCTGTATTTATTAGCAACACAAACATGCTGGATCAAATGCATGATATAGAAATAGCTGGTAATTATGCCTACATTGCTACGACAAATCACGGATTATGGGTTGTTAATCTAACAGATGTTAATTCTCCTACAGTAGTCTCTTCACTAGATGATGGTCCTGTTGTTTATGATGTATTTGTCAGTGGTAACTATGTATACACTGCAAAAGGCTCCTCCGGAATTGCAATCATTAATGTTACCGATCTTCAAAATCTAGACAATATACAAAATATTTCTCTCTCAGGCACAACAAGATCGATTTGTGGTAGTGGTAACTATATCTTCACAGGGAACAATAACTATGGAATTAAAGTTTATAATGCTACCATTAAAGATAGTGTCTATGAAATTGATTCCTACTATATATCAACTTTTGCTCAAAGCTATCATATCGAAACGGAAGGAGATTATCTTTACTTAACTCGGAATGAATTTGGTGTTTTGGTTTTTAATTGGTCTAATCCAACGAATATCATAAAATGCGGCGAATATTATGATGATGATGGAGAAGCAACAGGATTAGCATTCAGTGATGGAACAGTTTATATTGCAGATGGTTCAGGTGGATTAGAAATTATCAAATATGATTCAGATGGTGATATGCTCTCGAATTATGAGGAAGAAGAAATACATGGAACAAATCCATTAGTCGGTGACACCGATGGTGATACAATAGGCGACTATGATGAACTTTTCACATTCTTCACTGATCCAACATTAGCAGATTCAGACTCAGATGGTCTTGATGATTATGAGGAGCTTGTTGCTGGTGTTGATTCCTACATAACTGATCCCATGGATTCAGACAGCGATGATGACGGTTTAGATGATGGTGAAGAATATGCTGAAGAAACTGATCCATTGGATAATGATACTGATGATGATCTAATTACTGATGGTGATGAGATCTGGACTTATGGATCAAATCCATTATTAGCTGATACTGATGATGATGGCCTTGATGATTATGAAGAAATAACAACTGGTGATGATGGTTTTATAACCCTCATAAATGATTCAGATTCTGATGATGATGGACTTACTGATGGCGAAGAATATATCTTTGGCACTAATCCTCTTATTGCTGATACAGATGGAGATGGTTTTGATGACAACGATGAAATTACAAATGGCACTAATCCAACTGATCCAGAGGATTACCCAGGAGCTACTACTCCACCAACAAGTACAACAGAAACTGGGCCTCTAAGTGAAAGTATAATTGGATTGACCTTACTATTTATTTTCAGTATAACAACATTAGTTTTCATAAAGCAAAGAAAGAAGCAGTAAGTTTACACTTATTGCTTTTGATTTTTTTTCAATATGAAAAATTATTCAATAATCTTTCTCTGAAAGAATAATATCAAGGTTTATCTTCCAAGAATCCTCTTCTTTTTCCCATATACGTAAGTATTCTACTTCATGATTTTTAATTAAACCATTAATTTCATATTTTTTAAAATACATACCTTTTTCAACAAATTTTTCATCCAGAAAGTATTTTACTTGAGGGCCATATTCAATCTCTAAAATTTTTATGCTCTTTAAATGCTTCATTTTATAAATTTCGGATCCGATTATTGAAAATCCTGTTGGATATAAGATTGAAAAATTTTCTGTGTAGAATTTGAGAATTTCATCTGGGTGATTTTTCCTGTTTGCATCTTTAAATTTAGACATAACCTCATCAATAGTTTTCTCGTTTTGCTCTTTTTCTAAATTTCTGAATATTATTTCTAAGATTAGTTTCCATCGATTAGGTGCTGCATCATAAAACTCGGGCATTCTAGGATCAATTATTGCTTCCTTTGCTGTTTTTCCTTCCCTAATCAAAACATTATAAAGACCTAACAAATTCTCAAAATATTTTCTTGCTGTTATGAGGTATTTCATATCCGTTATTGGTCCATGACCTGGGATTACAGTTTCAACATCAAAATTCTCTGTTGATTTTAATGCTTCAATTGTTTTTTCACTAATTCCTCCAAAAAAACATCCGCCAACTCTTGCAGGATCAGTTGCTAGATTATCGCCAATAATAAGTGTTTTAGCAAAAGGTGCATATATATAGGAAGAACAGTTAGTATGCCCACCTACTACTTTGAAAATAATCTTCCTTGATTTTTTACCAAATATCAGTTTGTCTTCTACTATTTTTGTTGGTGCAAATAATTCAACTTTAGGATAGTATTCAAAAACTATTTTATATCTAGGAGGAATTTCTTGGTTTCTTGCTTTAAATGAATTTATATCATTTGTAATTGATTTTACTCGATTCTCTTTTGTTAAATAGGAATTTAGTGCATCAATAAATTCATTGTAACCCTTTTTTGCAGCAATTATTTCGACATCTTTGAAAGCTGACATACCACAGTAATGATCTGAATGATAATGTGTCAAGAATAATGCCATTGTTTTTTTGTTAAATTTCTTTTCCATATCCATTCGAAATTTTAATGCTGCATCATCTCTTGTTCCAGCATCCACAAAAATTAATCCCTCATATAACTCAATACATATCAAATTAGAATCGTGTTCAGGTTCAAACATAACTATGCTTTTTTTAATTTCAATATATTTGTCTGTCATATATTAATATATTTTATTAATATTTAAAAATATTTTTAATAGTTAAATATTTTTATTAATAATTAATTTTTACTTCTAACAATGATAATTTTAATGAAGTTATTATTAAAATAGTAATGCTAAAGAATAACTGAATTTATAAGAAAAAATAGCTGGTTTAGAAATGAGTGAAAAATCTTCCA
>JAEOUJ010000164.1 GCA_016839405.1 Candidatus Gerdarchaeota archaeon
ATTTGAATGTATTTTGGGAAATTTAGATGAAATACATGTTCTAAGTTTTCTATATATATGATATCATATCCTTTTCCCAATGCATCATCTCTTTGTTTTTTTGCTTCTTTATTAACTTCTTCTAAATCAAATTTTGATAAATCAGATTGGCTTAATATTTCTGTATAATTTTCTTTTTTCTTCAATGAATGAATAAAATGCACAGCATCTGTAGATTCAAAAGTTTCACAAACTATTGTTGTTATTTGCTTTGGAAAAATTTTCAAAATTTCCTTTAAAGTATTAGTTCCTATTTTTTTCCTGCGTTCATTTTTTCTTACATGAATCCAAAAATACCCTTTATCTAAATTATCATATTTAATATTCCAAATTGCATATGCATAGCCTATAATCCTGTCTTCATTATTTAAAATTAAAATTTCTTTTCTTTGTGATACTGGAGAAATATCATGAATCCATTGTTGTTTGTAAAACTCAATTGTAGGCGCTTTTATTTGCATTATCTCTTCATAATTTACTTGACGTAGTTTTAACAAATCAATTAGATATTTTGATGGAATTTCTTCTTTATCACCAATTATAAACCTAATTTCACTCATTATTATCCACTAAGGGCAAAAAAATATTCCTTTCTTTATTTACACATCGATTGATATGATAAAATGCATATAATGTTTAAATAAGAAATTAAGAAATTGATATTGATAGTATGTATACTCACCATTTTAATTACTATTGAATAGATATTTTTAAGGTGTGTTTATCAATGAAAAACTATCAAAAATTCAAAGATGAGATTAAGCATATCAAAAAAACTATACCACAAATATTAGCTTTTACAAATATTAGTAAAAATGGTGTAATTTTTTTCAAGAATAAAATAATGAATTTTTTAAATATTGATGAAACACAACCAATAACAATTACTATTGAAAATGAAGTTTTATTATCTGTAAAAGATGCAGGAGTTAAATTAACAATTTTACCTGGAAATAAATTGCAATTACCTTCTTATGTTATAAAAAAACTAGATATTACTAAAAAAACAAAAATCTGTTTTGTACAAAGGAAACATGCAATTGCTATTAAGAAATTTAAAATTGAAATAATTACTACCAAATTTCCAAGAATAATTGATATAGAAACACCATATTTAGTTACAAGAAGAATTGAAACATTTGGTGATCCATTAGAAATATACGAATTAATGAAAAAGAAAATGGAAGATTATAAATTAAAATACAATATCAAGAAATTTTGGCAGAACAAAAAGTCATTTTATGCATGGAAAGCACGGCAAATCCTAGGGGCATCTAATAAATCAGACAAAGAATTACAAATTGATTTAATACAAGAAAGATTGCAATTACAAAAAGAAGATGGCTCCTGGAATAATAATGTAATATTAACTGCAAAAAACATACTAGAATTAAGTGAATTGGGTTTAAATAGTAATCATCCACAAATCCAGAAATCAATTACCTGGTTATTAGAACAAATGCAATCAAAATATAATCCAGGGATGTTTTTCCTAAATGAAAATTTAGTTAAAGAACAATCAGAAATAATTGATCGAAGAATAGAACAAGCAAGTGGTCCACGAGATAGATTTCGTAAAAGAGTTAGCTCTGAAATAAAGCAAATAACTACTTTTGATGAATTGTATTTCAATCCTTGTGGGCAAAGAATTATTTGGGCTAATGCAATTGTTATGGAAGCTCTTCTCGCTTATGGATATGAATATCATAATCGAATACAAACTGCTTTTGATACAATAGCTTTCACCCGTTGGTGTGAATGTGCTTACCAACATGGCAAAAGTGATTGGAATAAAAAGAATTCAATGTCTTTGTTGGATATTGAAAAATTTCAGAAACAAACTCTTTTTGAATTTAAGCACGGAGGGATTTATAACTTAAAAACATTAGCAATTTTACCTACTAAAAATCATTTTTTGAGAATTAAAGAGGAAAGTAAAAAAGATTACACTGAATATACTTTGCGGATGCCTATACCTCAACAAGGGTGTGAATATATTACAGCTGGAGCTTTATATCAAGTTAAAAATGAAAAGATAAGTAATTTAGTACAAGCTCATTTATGGCGATTTATAGTTTTATTATACAATGCATTGCAACAACCTAAAATGGTTAAAGAAATGGAGAAAAATAATCTCACATATTATTTCCAATTACAAGTATTAGGAAAATATGATTCTCTGCCAGCAAAGCTTGGAATACTTTTTGCTTTACCTTGGATTTTGGAGCATCAAAATGAGAATGGTTCTTGGGGAGAAGGTAAAATTACAGAAAGTGCTACATTAGCAATTATAAAAGCTTTGAATAAAATAATTATTTTTGACAGAACTTGATTTATTAATTTCCTTTTTTATAATTAATTTAAGTTTGAATTAATGAGGTGTGCAATGAAATTACTAGTTTAATATTGAAAAAAGAAAAAAGTAGCTAGCTTAATGCCAGCACTCAAGAATATTAAAGGTAGATACCCAATAGAAATATGTCCACCAACCAAAACCATCGATCCAAACATCAATTTGTGTTTCTAAAACATAAAAACCAACTGGAAGCTCCTCAGGTTTGAATAAGACTCCTATATTATACCACCAACCATAATGTGCTTCAGGGGGATATGCAATTCTTTTCAAAGCTGTGTATTCAACATCTAGTGATGTTCCATTGAGTTTATAGGTAGTGACTACTAATCCTTCTTTAGTTTCCATATCATAAAATGATTTTGCCAATTCATGATTTTCAATGTCAAAAATCCAGGCAAGCCAAATTGCGTGAGCATCTTTAACACAATAATCATCATGATACCAAATAACAATATGTCCATCTCTTCCTTCTATTGGGGCTGCAATGTAAATTCCATTGTTTAATACATAAATTGCTCCTCCAAGAAATGTTTCAAATGATGCTTCAATGTCACCATAAGTTATATGCTTATATGGTTGTTCTGCTTGGACAACAGCAATTGATGTAACTCCAATTAGGCCAATAATTAAGAAAATTACTTTAGTAAATTTTTTCAATTTACTTTGCCCTCCACAAAAAGCGGTTGTTTATTTATTTTGAGGATATTATTTAAATTTTGTCCCGAGACATATATATTTTAAGTTCAAATAATAGGAATTAGGAAAGTAAAATTCTGATTAGTATTTTAACATTAATTAAAACAGTAAGTAATAAAAAATCAAATGATAGGTTCAATCTTCTTTGGTTATCACTCTTTTTGGAACTTCTTTTTCTTTACTTATTTTCTTCTCTAATTCTTTAATTCTTTCTTCTATGAGATCTAATTCTATTTCAACAAATTTGGCATCTTTTCTTTTTGTTAATTCAAAATTAATCATTTGATGTAAAATGATATTATGAAGCTGCTTTCTGTTTTTTTGGAACTTCTCATCAACATCTTGAATTATTTTTTTGGTTTCATATTCAATAGCATTTTGTTTGAATTCATCTATTGATTTTTGAAACATATTAAAAATATTATTTATTGAAAATCCCGAGTCAAATCTCTTTTCAAGTTTTTGAAGATAATCTTCCAATTTATCCGTTTTTAAGATTCCCAACTGATGATAAGTTAAATTCATCAGGTCATCTTCATAATCTTCTTCTTTTATACTATCTAAATCAATTAGCTTGCTTTCTAATTCCTTTATCCTTTCTTCCATTTTTAATCTTTCAGCTTTCTTCCTCTCTCTATAAGCTTTTTTTCTCGCAGCATTTGTTTCATGTATTCTTGGCCTTCCTCTTGATTTCTTTTTTTCTGTCAACGCACTCACCTATATTATTATGTCTCGGGACATTTATTTATTTTTTGTTAAATAAATTATACATCAAAGAAAGGAGATATGTTGTAATAAAAGTTTGGAAAGAAAATTAATTTTTTTATAAAATAATAAAAAATTATTAATCTCAACATAATACTAACCTTGAAAAAAGCATTATTATATTACCACTAAGTGGCAACGATGAAGGTTTTTGTATTTCTATACGATGATTTTTCTGATTTTGAGATTACTCAATTATTATTGCTTATACGTAATAATCCTGTAAAAACAATTGGATTTGATAAGAATTATGTAAAATCAATTGGTCAACTTAAGGTATTAACTGATGAAACCATTGAAGAGTTTAATGCTAAGGATGCTGATCTTTTTATAATACCTGGGGGAGAGCCGAAAAATTTCATAAAGAATGTAAAATACACAAATAAAATAAAAATACTAAATCAAAAACTACAACAATTATTTAAGAATAAAAAAATTATCGCAGCTATATGTGGTGGACCAACTTTTTTAGCTAATGCAGGTATTTTGGATGGAATAAATACAACAGCTAGTATTTCGGATGAAGAAAGAATTTATTATCAAAACACTAATTTCACAAATTCTGATTTAGAAATTGATGGAAATATTATTACTGCGAAAGGTCAAGCCTTTACTGAATTTGCTATAGCTGTTGCTATTAAATGTGGTTGTTTAGAAGAGAAAGATGCCCAAGAAGCTTTAGCATGGTTTAGAAATGAAAAATAGAAGTATTAATAGAAATCTAATAATTCAGCTTTTTCACTTTTTTTCTCTTTACTAAATCTACAATTATCAATAAAATCAAACCAAATATAATAGAATAAATAGAAATAGGTGCAGTTGTTGAATTACTAATAATTAATTTACAAGGACTCCCAATAGGCAATTTATAAATTCCACCATCTTTTTCTCCAGGATTTCTATAGAAGTATAATTCCAGTGATATATGAATTAGAAATTCATCATCAATTAAGGTATAAATATCATGACCTATATCATCACCAGAATAAAATGGTAGTTTTAATTCAAACATTATGCTTGTTTGTGATATGAAACATTTTCCAATGGAATTATTTACTCCTCCATATTTGTAGTCTTCAATTATTCCCCCTTCGTCTGTAAATCCATCAAAACTACAATTTGAATTACTATTAATTATTTTAACATCATTATCATCATTTAATTGTGTAGTTTCATCCCTAAAATCAAATGCTCTATTAGAATGAAAATAATAAGTTATTTCACCTCTGTATATATTATCCAAATCAACTTTACTACCAATATATAGATTTGATTCATTATGAATTGAGCTAATAAAAAGACTTATTGTATTAGTGCTTGATAAATCCCAGGGATTGATTATTGAAATTTCAGTGGCTTTACCAGCTGCGTCCCATTCACCTTCTAGGATATTTCCATCAATATTTGGTTCTGCTCCGAGATACGAATTTATTTTATAATTTTTACCAAATCCAATTTGGATTTTTGAATTAAAATTTAGAAGTAGAACAAGCTGTAGTAAAATAATTGTTAAGATTTTAAAACACCTTTTTTTCATAAATAACACCCCAACAACAAGTGTATAAAATGAATATATGATTATATATTTAATTATAAGAAAAATAATTATCTTTAATTGAAGATTTTCTCTATTGAGAAAAATTTATGCAGAAGTTATATAATTTAATAAAACGAAAATTCAATCATTAAATGGAGCTATAAAATGACTCTCCTTGAAAAAGCTGAATTAGTAGAAATTGATGAGTTAATAATCTGTGGTCAATTTAAAGAAGCACAAAGAGCATTAGAATCAATTAAAAAATCAGATCTCAAACTTTCTATTAATGAAAAGCTACAAAGTAGATTGCTTCAAAGCAAAATACTTCTCTATCAAGGTAATTATAAAAAAAGCTATAAAATAGCAGAAAAAGTCTATAATAGATTTATAAAAAATAATGATTTCATTCATTCACTTGAAACAATTTGTTTTATTATTTTAAATTTTAATATTCTAGATGATATTCAAGAAATTAAGCAATGGATAGAAATTGGAAATGAAATATATGGCAATTTTGATGAGGAAGATAATGAAAAAATTAATTCTGTAAAAGCACATTATTTAATGGTAAAAGGAGTTTATTTGATTAAAATTGGTGATTTTGAAGATGCACGTATAACGCTACATCAAGCATTAACATTACTAAAAGAAAGTAAAAATGAAGCTCTTAAAGCTGAAATTCTAGGTAATTTAGCTGGTTTGTATTGTAAACAAGGGAATATTGATATTGCAATTGAAAACTATCAACAAAGTTTGGATATTTGGGAAGCTATTGAAAATCCAATAGCCATAGCCTTAGTAAAAAATGAACTTGCTTCTATTCTTGCACTACAAGGAGATATTCATCTTGCTTTAGCAATACTCCAACAAGAACTGGAGATAGTAATGAGATATTCTGATAAAATGCTCATTGCAGGATACCAATTAAATATTGGTTTAATTAATTTAGAAATGAATAGATTTACTCAAGCAGAAGAATGGCTAGAACTTAGTTTGAAAAATTTTAAAAATATTAAAAATTCAAAGAAAATTTCAGAAGTTCTATATTATCTTATATTAACAAATATTAAAAGTGATAATTATAAAAATGCCAATAAGAATTTTGATCAATTAATTAAAATTGAAAATCAAATTGAGAATATATTTGTAAACCAATGGTTTTTATTAAGTAAAGCATTAATTTTGGGTGAAAATAAAAGATATTTGAATCTAGGTAAAATTGAAGAAATTTATTCAAAAATTCTTAATGAAAAAGAAATTGATGTCAAAATAACATCAATGGCATTATATAATTTAAGTGAGTTGCAATTAAATTATCTTTTAAAGACTAAAGATGAAGAACTTTTATTACAATTAGAAAGAAATCTAATGAAATTGATAGCTTATGCTGACATACAAGATTCCTATATTCTTTATATAGAAACCTATCTTCTACAAGCACAAGTAGCAATTATATCAAAAGATTTACAGAAGGCTTATGATTTATTGAATCAAGCTCGATCATTAGCGCAAATAAAAGAATTACAAAGATTGGCTGATGAAGTTTCTAATCTTTATGATATTATTAATGCTAAAATAGAATTATGGGAGAAACTGTATAGAAATAATGCTTCACTTATTGATTTACTTGAATTAACACCTTATGAAGAAGGATTAAAGGAAATAGCCCAAGATAGAGTAACTAAAAAAATTCTTGATCAAAGCGAAGATCCAATCTTATTTATTATTCAGGATCCAGGTGGCACTTCTATGTTTTCTAAAAAATTCCTGCCAGATAGTGAATTTGATGAACAGTTAATTAGTGCTTTTCTCTTTGCTATTAATAATTTCATGCAAGAAACATTTGAAGGTAAAGGTTCAATTGAACGTATAACCTATCTTGATTATACATTATTGTTTAAACCAATGGATCCACTTTTGATATGTTATGCATTTCGTGGTCGCTCTTATACAGCCCAACAAAAACTGGATTTCTTTGCAGAAAATATTGAGCAATCAAAATCAATTTGGCAGTCATTAATTAGTTATACTGAAACTGGTCTTGTGCCTGATATAGATGATTTAATTATATTGGAAAATCTTGTTGATGAAATATTTAATCCAATTGATACAAGTATAACAACTGATTTTGATGAAGATTCAATTGAAGATTATTTGAGTGATTTATTAAAATCTAAATTGTAAAAATCATAAATTGTTTAAAACTTTCTTGAATTTTTCTTTGAAAAAATCAATTTCCTCAAAGGATATTGTTAAGGGAGGTAATAGACGAATTATTTCCTTACCTAAGCTATATCCTGCTATAACACCTTCTTTAAGTAGATCATCCTTGATTTTTAATATTATTTCATTAATAGAAAATTCCTTGTATTGTTTAAATTGAATGGCAAAAAGCATACCAAATGATCTTATATTAGCTATACTAGGATGAGAAATATCCTCAAAAAATAAATTGAATTCCTTAATTTTTTCTTGGCATTTTTGCACTATTTCTTCTTTTTCAAAAATTTCAATCACAGTTTTTGCAGTATTAGCTCCAATTGGATCTAATTGATGCGACTGAGCATAATATCTTTCTGAAGAAGAAATTTTTTCTTCAATCTCAGTTTTTGTCACTATAGCACTAACTGGAAAACCGTTTCCTATTGCTTTTCCCAATGCGATTATATCAGGTTTTATGTCATAAAACTCATGACCAAATCTATAACCAGTTCTACCCATTCCGGTTGTAACTTCATTAACAACTAAAAGAACACCAACTTCTTTCAATCTATTACAGAGTTTTTCAATAAATTTTGAACATGGTTTGTGAATACCCCCACTCACCATTATTGGTTCTAAAACAAAACAAGCAAGATCTTCTGAATAATTATCAATTATATGATCAATAAGGGAATTATATTCATCAATACAATTACAATTATCATTACTACATTCTGGATAAGGTATTTTTAGCTTTGAACCTTTGCTACTTGTATATGAAGATTCTTTTGCTAGGCCATATGCACCAAGATAAGAGTCTTTTAAAGATAATATTCTAATTTTGCCAGAAGCTTTCTGAGCAAAATTGATGGCAAATTCCACTGCTTCAGAACCACTATTTAAAAAAGTAATTTTATCATATTTATTTGGTAAGAAAGTGAGAACTTTTTCAGCTGCTGCTAAAGCTATAGGAGTGAGAAATCTCATGCCACGATGTACAATTTTATTAATTTGATCTTTCATAGCTTGAATAACTTTGGGATGATTGTGACCTAGATTAACGCACCAAGTGCCAGAAGTTAAATCTAGGTATTTCTTATCATTAATATCCCAAACCCATGATCCCTTTGCTTTTTCTAGAAGTATTGATTCAAAACTGTTTGTTTCTAAAATTTTATCGAACATTTTTCTCAATAAATTAGTAACCTATTTCTTTATAATTCTTATTTTATCATTTCTATTTTTTTTTATTTTGAAAACTAGTGTTAATATTATTGGCATTATTATAAATGCAAATGAAATTTGTAAGTCAAAAGCATTTGTTCTTTCACTAATTAATTCAAATGTAAATACACCAGTTCCTGTATATGAACCAAAACCAATTGTGATTTTTTGCGGTGTTAATATTGTCAAATTATAAAAGAAATCTTTACCTGGAATACAATAGAATTCAGTTAATAGGAATTTTTTATTACTATCGATGATAAAAACTTCCAAACCTACAGGCCAATCTATATCGATTTTAAGAGTATAATTACCTGGTTCTAAATCAAATTTATAATAATTATAAATTGCTGCAGGAGGAATATACCCTAATGTATAGGGGAATTCCCCAGCTATTTCTTCATTTATTTGTAAAGGTATTGGAGAAGCTTTGGAAACATATAATGTTCCATTTGCTGTTGCAGTAATGCTACTAACGCAAATTAAAACATAACCAGTATTTAACCAATAAATAATTTGTTCAATTGTACTTTCTTCTGGATTAGTATAACCTGAATAAACATAATCAGATAAAACAGCCATACTATTATAACCATTAATAACTGATAAACCAGGGTCATTTATTAATGAACTTAAAGTTACATTATATATTCCTGGTTCATTTACATAAAAATAATAATATTTTACTGTCTCACGATCAAGATTAACTTGATAATGTGTATAAATAGTTATCTCTTGTAAAACCAAATTTGAATATGTAATATTATCTGCTACCTCTAAATAGATTAGCAAAAATTCATCCCAGAGTGAGTTATCAATAAAATCAATTCCATCTAATATTGTACCAGTTTCTAAACCAAGATATTCAGTACAATCCCAAACTTTACTTTTATCACGAGGAAAGAATATACCTAATCCTGAAGCGGTAGTAGAATATTTTCCTTGAATTTTATACATAATTGCCTTATTATATTCAATTTCAAACTCATCTAAAGCTTGCAATAATAAATTATTACTTGGAAAACCTGATCTAATTACATCAATCATTGATTGAATATCTGGCTTTCTATGATAAGAATCATAATACATATTCTCACGAATTAAAGATAAGTACTCTAGTGATTCAATAGATAAGGCACTCAAATTGGTAGCTAATGAATCTAATTTTGAAATTAATCTCGGTAGACAACTGCAATTTATAAGAGCATACATCTCATGTGAGGGATAAGGATTATGTTCTAAATAAGTTTGACAAAATACTTCCCCTAGTTCCCATGGTTCCATTAGAGAATTAGAACAAAGCTCTTCTATAATTGCTTTATAATCAAGTGCTTCAATTACCATAGATTTTTGATCAGCTAGATAATAATCAGTAAAACTACTCCATTCATAGGCTATTTCTAACATACCCATACCACAAGATTCAGTTGCTAGTAAATCAATATGATAACCATTCATAGCTTGTTGTACTTCATCCAAGGTTAAATGTGAATTATCCGAAGAAAAATCATAACACAAACCTGACAAACTCCCTCCATGACCAAAAATGATAAGTGCAGTTTTATCTGCGGGATAATTATCAAAAGCCCAAGTAACAAAATTGCGTAAATTTAAAGGATCTCCCATATCTTTTTCCCCTAATGATTGTATCAGTTCAGATTCAATTGTCATAGGGTCATCGCCTGGCATTAAATGATAATATCTTGTTTCTGACCAATTACCTGCAGATTTATCATAATCTGGATGACGATCAATCATAAGAACCACTTCTACATTTCCAGGAGTGTATCCTGATTCCAATTCATTAATTGAATCTACAACATGGAGTTCCCATTCAATATCTCCACACATATAAAACATTAATAACCAATCAACTATATCATTTTTAGTTGATTCAGTTGAATTATAAACATTAATTAATTCATGATTTGTTGTCTCAGTGTTTAAAATTATTAATGAACAATTGATAATAAATAAAATAAAAATTAATTGAATTGATTTCGAAAATCTTCTAGACATTCTTCCACCCCAAATAAATTTTTTCTTAAAAAATGTTAAAAAGATTCTCATTATTTTGAGAAATATTATTCAGTTGTTTATATATATGGTAGAATATTGTTAGTTAAAAATATAAAAACACAATTAATTCTAATTTATGAATGTTTAAAGTAGGAAAATTACTAATAAAAATATAAAAGTAATAAATATAAGAATCTGAGGTAATAATTGGAGAGTGAGTGTAAAAATGAAAGGAATCAAATATAGAA
>JAEOUJ010000015.1 GCA_016839405.1 Candidatus Gerdarchaeota archaeon
GTGTTAATTCAACACCAGGAATTGCAGCTATTCCCCAATGTTTAATTGCTAAAAAACAATCTTTCTTAATTTTTTGAATTATATCCATATTAGATGAACTAACATGATCAGTTATAGCGTAAGCTACATAATTATTAACATGAGCTCTTCTAAGTTGTTCCATAGGTAGCAATACACCATCACTTAAGAAAGAATGAGTATGAAAATCGCATTTACCAATAACATCTTTTGATAAAAGATTATCTATTTTTTCCTTTAACAGTTTCACATTAAATCACATTTTTTTCTTTAAAATTCTGCTTTTTCAAAATTAGGGATTTCTTTTACCCTCCAACAAGCAACAAAATGTTCTTCAGAAAATTCTTCTAGTTCCGGTACTTCTTCTTTACATTTTTCAATAGTATATTTACATCTTGGATGAAACCTACATCCTAATGGATAATTTCTAGGATCAGGTTCAACTCCTGGTATTGGTTTTAATCTACCTTTTGGAGACATACTTGGAGTCGCATAAAATAATGCTTGAGTGAAAGGGTGTTTTGGTGTGTAAAATATTGTATCGACATCACTATATTCCAAGATCTTACCAGCATATAGAATAGCTATATAATCGGATAATTCAGCTAAAACACCTAAATTATGAGCTATTAATAGTATGGTTAAATTATATTTTTCTTTCATTATTTGAAGTAAATCAAGAATATTTCTTGCAACTGTCGTATCTAAATTAGAAACAGGTTCATCTGCAATAAGCAATACTGGATTATTAATAAGAGCTGATGCTATTTTAACTCTTTGACTTTCTCCACCACTAAGCTGATGAGCAAATTTATCTGATGTTCTAGTTGGTTCTGGCAAAGCTACTTTACCTAATTGGTCGACCACTAACATTTTTATTTCATAATTTTCATAATCATCAGTGTGTGCTCGATATGGTTGGCTTGTTGCAAAAGTCATATTTCTAAGAGGGTCAATACCTCCGGGAGCATTTTGTAGTACTAATGATATTTCTTTTCCTCGTAATTCATTAAAAATTTCTTCTGGAATGGTCAATAAATCTCTTCCTTTATAGAGAACTTCACCACTAACAATTTTTCCTGGTGGGTAAATTAATCTCAGAATAGATCTAGCTAAAACCGTTTTTCCTGATCCTGAGGGACCAAGAATGCCTAAAGTAGTCCCTCTATATAACTTTAGATTAACCGAATCAAGAATTCGCCATTCTTTATCTTCATATTTGTCCTTGAAATAAGTTTTCAAGTCTTTTATTTCAAGGAGTAATTCTTTATTTGATGGATTTTCATTCAATTTTTTCCCATCCAATTTTCACTAAAACCATGTCTCTCTTGTCCAAGGCTCATTAAGAAATATCCATTGGTCTGGATTTTCTAAGAATGAAAGATAAAATGGTTTATCTGAGAGTTTTTTAGATTCCTTTTCTTTTACAATTATTTTTTGTTTATATGATTGGTTTCTTATCCAAGAACCATTACTATGATATAAATAGGCTGCACCTTTGTTTTTCTTTATGGTATCGTATATAGAACTAAATTTCGAACTTACTAAATTATTCATTACCAAGGTTTCATTCTCTGTTGGATTGATAGTTATATGACCAAAACCAGGAGGGATTAAAATTTGATCGCCTGCTTTAGCTGGGATGACAATCATTTCAATTGGATCATTTTTCTTTTTGGTTTCTTTTTGTAATAAATACAATCCTTTACCATGCATTATTTCATAGACTTCAGGATAGCTCTGCTTTTTATCAGCAATTGGATGAAAATGTCCAGCTGTTTTTACAAATTCTCTGCCTAGATATCTTGGTGGTATGATAGTTATATCAAATCTAATTGCTAATTTTTGAAATAATTCTTTATCCTCACTCCTAGTGAAATCTCTATACATATAGTATAATTCAAAATCTTCTTTTTGATTTCCTAACCAATCAATATCATAAATTACATCCTTCATTGCGGATAATTTTCTTGTGGAATATGCTAATTCTATTCCATCAGCTTTAGTTATTAAACCTGTATTGCTATCAAACTCAAGATTAAAGGGTACATATTTACTTAAATCAACTGTTGCCATAATTATCACCATAAAATTATCTTACAATAATATCAGTTTTATTGTATATTTTGGAATATATTCAATTTATTATTTTTTTAACAAATAAAATTATAATAAATAAAAGGGAAAAATTTTTCTTAATATATAATTCTTGTTTTTATGATGCCATCATTTGCTGATAATTGAGGTTTAGTTAAACATTGGAAAATAATAACAAAGCAATAGATTCTCCTGAAAAATCTTTAATTGATAAACAAAGAGATGTCATAGAAGAAGAAATTTTACATGAATTAGAAATTACAGATGAGGAAATTGAACAAAAGATTGATTTAGATCTTTTAGAACCAGGTGAAGCAATAGGAGAATTATTTGAAAAAATAAATCCTTTAACAATACCGACAATTATAATTGGTGTTATTCTACTTATTTTCACTTTTACAAAATTACTTAATGGTCATCCAATAGCTGCTCTAATTGTAGGATTTGGTGGTGGTTTAGCATTTGTTTTTGGTTGTTCAGAATTAATTATCTTTGGAGTAAAAGGTATGGGCAGAAAATTGGGTTGGTCACAATATTTTATGGGGATAATAGCTGCTATTGGTGCAGATAGCAGTGATGTAGTAGTTGTTACCATATTAATTAATAGAGCAAAGAAGCTCACAGAAACAGGTACAACTGCAAATATTGAATTAGCAAATAATCTTACATTAACAAGCATAACCTTAATTCTAACCACCGTTTTAATTAATTGCTTGATTTTAGGAATAACTATAATGATTGTGGCAAAAAAGAAACCATTTCGTTTGCCTTTAGAACTATCTCAAACCGAATCAAATCTAGTTTTAGCAATGGCAATTTTTTCATTTGTTTTGCTTGCCTTTGGTTTTACTCATAATTCAATTGGCATAGAACAATTTGATAGATTGTTTGAGGGAGTTATGGGTGTTTCGTTATTAATATTCTATTTTATTTTTATTGCTTTTTTGATAGGTGATGCAAAACAAAAACGAACAGATTATATAGGTCCTCAATTACTAATCACAGAATATTTCCCTGATGAAGAGGAGTTTAAGAATAATGAGGAAGGAATTAAGAAAAAAGGTTTCTTCAAACGAACTATAGGTGAAATTTTTGGAAATGGCGGTAATGATGAAGAAAAAGAACAATTTATTGCTTTACGACGATTTCCATGGTTTGTTCTTATTATTGCATTTATTGTGGGGATAACAGGAATTATTTTTGGAGGTAGTATGATTTCTGATGCTATAGAAAATGGTCTAATAATCTATAATCTGCCTATACTTGTTTATTGTGTAATTGTTGGTTTTGTATCTTCAGCTCCTGAAATGACAATTACCTTTAGAGCAGTACTTAATCCTGAAAAAGAAGACACAGAAATCGGCCTAGTTCATCAAATATCTTCAATTAATCAAACATTCTTTTTGTTATTTGGATTTCCATTTTTATTTGCATCTATCATCAATGTTGATATACCTGTTGCGTTAGATACTACTTTAGTTTTTACTGGTATTTTTGCTATTTCTTTAGCATTGCATTTAACAATAATAGATGACAATCATTTTGACCGTGTAGAAGGGACACTAATACTTATTGCTTCCATAACTAGCTTAATGGCTTTAGCAATTGTGGGTGGTTTATTAAATTAGTAAATTTATAAGTTTTTAAAATAAAATATTGTTAATTTTTGTAGGAAACAAAAATAATAAGAATAAAGGAATAATAAAACATATAAAGGTTAATTTTATCTTTTAATCTTAATCGGGAACAAACAGTAGTTCTTCCCTATTTGAGGTAATAGAATACCAATGAGTAAAAACGACGAGGAAAAAGATTCTCCGCCGAATAATTTAGATGGTTATACAGAACCTGAAGACTGGGATTTACCACCAACAATAACTGAGGATGATGAATGTCCAGAGATTTTAGAGAATGTAGAACCTGAGGAAGCTTTTGAAACACTTTTTGATAATTTGGATTTATTAACAATATTGTCGTTAATTGGTGGTATAATTGTAGCTGTTTTGTTCTATCTATTATTCCGTTTCAGACCAAGTACAAATAGCATCATTTTAATGGTCATCGGTTTTGTAGCTGGTTTGTTATTAGTTTTTGGCGCATCTGAATTAATTATTTTAGGAGTTAAAGGCATCCAAGATAAATTAAATTTTAATCCTTATATTGGTGGGATTTTACAAGCTATTGGAGCAGCATTAGCTGAATTAGTTATAATTATTTTCTTGCTAATAAGTTCAAAACAGATGTCTATGTCATCTGATCCAATCACTCAAGAACATGGAAGTAATTTAGCAATTACAGCTATTACTTTAATTCTAACAACGGTTATAATAAATATCTTCTTTCTTGGTTTATCAATAATTTATGCATCAAAAGAAAAACCATTTGAATTACCAAAAGAGCTTACTTTTTTTGAAGCAAATCTAGTACTTGGAATGATGGTATTTTCCTTTGTAATTATGATATTTGGTTTTTATACAGAATTTACTCGAGGTACTTTACTGGAAAGTTTTGAAACATTTGATAGGGGTTTTGAAATTTTAATTGGTTTAGCATTAGTTCTTGTTTATTTTATATTTCTAATGGTTTTAATTCGTAATTATGGTAAAAAAACCTCAACACCACAAACTCTCATAGTTGAATTCTTTCCTGATGAAGATGATGTAATAATAGAGGAATCAAGTAGCTCTAAATTTATCCAATCTCGGTTAATTTCTAATGGGCGCTCCCAAACAAAATCTGATAAATCAATAAAATGTGATACAGATGAAACTGAGGAAAGTGATAAAGAAAATTCAAGAGGTAAGAGAACACGAGAAGAACGATTAAATGCTTTAGCAACCCTTCGAAGATTTCCATGGTATATTATTATATTTATTTTCATATTAGGAACTGGTGGAATTATATGGGGTGGACAAATACTTTCAAATTCAATAGAAGATGGCATAGAAATTTTTGAGGGTGTGCCTGTGTTAGTATATTCAGTTGTTGTTGGCTTAGTTTCTTCTTCACCTGAACTAATAGTTACTTTTAGAGGATTATTAAAACAGGATAGAGAATTAAAAGAAGTTGGATTAGTTCACCAAGTTTCTGCCATTAATCAAACATTCTTCATATTATTTGGTGTTCCTTTTATAATAAGTGGAATATTTAATATAGGAATCCCAGTTGCTTTGGAAATCACAGTTGTAATGGGTGGTATATTTATTATGTCTGTAGCAGAATTAATGATGATTATGGATGATAATAAATTCGATCTTCTGGAAGGAGTAGTTATAACAATTTTGGCAACAGTGAGTTTGTTAGCTCTGACTCTGATTGGTGGTTTAACCACTGAGGGAGAATCAGCTAGATTAGCCTTGCAACTTGTTACTATAGGAAAATTGATGTAATTTTAAAAGTAAAATTATTTTTTTTTCACAATTTTTTATATAACAAACATTTAAGTAAAGCACAATTCAACAAAAAAAAGATAAAAAAAGCCACATGATTATCTGTGGCAAATATTTTCTAAAATAAATATTCTTTATTCATATCATAGACTTCATTACCATCAATGAAAACCTTTGCTGGTTTTGCTTGAATATCTAATGGATCACCAGTAAATAGAACAATATCAGCATCCTTTCCTATTTCAAGGGAGCCTACTCGATCTTCTATACCTAATATTTTAGCTCCATTTATCGTAAGAACTTCATAAGCACCCTGTTTTGGTAGTCCTTCTCGCATTGCTAAAGCAGCATAAATTGTTTGGAATTGCAAAGGAACAACTGGATGATCAGCAGTTAATGAAACTAAAACACCTGCATTATATAATTCTCCAATTGTTTTCCAAGTTGTATCCACCAATTCGATTTTTGTTCTAAAACCAAAAGTTGGTCCAACAATAGCAGGAATTTTATTTTTAACTAAGAAATCTGTTATTTGATGTCCATGAGTGCAGTGTTCAATGCAAATGTCCACATCAAATTCTTTAGCTAAACGTATAGCGCTAACTATATCATTAGCTTGATGAGCATGAGCACGTAGAGGAATTTCTTTTTTGAAAATTGGTAACATAGCTTCATATTTTATGTTTTTATCTGGTTTTGTTGGTTCTATAGGTTTCTTAGCATCTTTATCTTTGCCTTCTTTCACTTTTTTATTGTATTCTTTTAAATCCTCATTGTATTGTTTGAGCTTATTTTTATACTCATCCAATTTACTTATGTAATTTTGAGTTTCAATCATAAGTTGACGGAATAGACCTAAATTGCCCATACGAGTAGAAGGAGTGCGTTTTTGCATATCACCATAGACACGCTTTGGATTTTCACCAAAAGCACACTTCATACCAGCAGTCTCTTGAACAATCATTTCATCAACAATTTTTCCACTAGTTTTGATTGTAGTCATTTGTCCACCAACGACGTTTGCACTACCAGGGGCTATACAAACACATGTAACTCCACCACTAACACCACGTTTCAAACCTTTATCATCAGGATTAATGGCATCAAGAACACGTATTTGAGGAGTAATAGGATCAGTTACTTCATTACCGTCTTGAAGTGTTAAACCAATTTCTTCTTCATAAACAGCAGCATGACAATGTGCATCTATTATACCAGGGAAAGCAACAAGTTTTTTTGCATTAATAATTTCAGCTTCTTTAGGAACATCGAAACCTTTGCCAATACTTTTAATCTTTCCCTTGTCATCAATCAAAATATACCCCTTATCAATGGGTTCTTTTGTAACTGGAATAATTTTTCCACAGAGAATTGCTTTCATATGAAATCACGCATTCAAAAAACATTCAATTGTAATTAAACATTTTGTAGAGTTTTATTTCTTCTTCAAAGTTTATTGAAAAAATAATTTATAGATGGTTTAAGAGTATACCTAAACCACCTTATCTAATATTTACTTAAACTTTCTTTCTTCGAGCAATGCTAATTACAATAGCAATAATACTAGCTGTAACAATACCTATACCTAGGAAAATCAAATCCTCAGCATAAAATGGTAATCCAGGGAATAATCCACCTAGTTCTGTTGTATTCGTTGGTGTCGGAGTTGGAGTAGGTGTTGGTTCTGGCTCAATATCTTTTGCTACTGGATTTATCTTATAGAAATAAGTATGCCCTGCATAATAAGATATAGTAATGAGATGTTTCCCAGTGAAAGTTAAACCAGTTTCAAGAGGAGCAACTGGAGCATCAAGATCAATCACAGCATCACCTAGTACCTCTTTTATTGGATCAAAATATTTAATTTGGTGTTCTATTCTTGAGATTGCCCAGATGATGTTATTAATGCTATCATATGCTATTCCTCTAAAATATTCTAAAGGATATTCTGTTATAATAGACATATCAAATGGATTGAGTTTGTAAAGAATACTATCTTGTCCCATTGCCCATATATTTACTCCATCAAATGCTAGAGATACTATCATGATATCCAAAGCTGTTTGATTAGCCAATATAATTCCATTAGTTGCAACTGTCAAAAGATTATATGGTGCATTTGCAGAAGATATCAATAATGTTGAATCATCCAAGCTTGTTATACCTGCAGCTTGAAAACCAATATTTACTACTGAATCATAAGAATTAAGTCGAGCTGAATGTATAGTAAGAAAATTTGAATAATTTTCTGTAAGATAATAACCATTTCCTGCTAAAGTTATATCTAACATACTACTTGATAATGTTTCTTCTCTAAGAAAGACTTCGCCAGGATCAGTATTTAATGGAGTAATATTTACTTCAAGTTCTGTTATGTAATCACTCTGAAACATATGTGTTCCATTATTTGCAATACCCGAATCATGATGATATGGACTTTTATAACCTTCAACATATGAACCAGTATATGGATTAATTACATCTACTCGATCAAAACCCCATGATACACCCCAGATTTTATTATCAAACCAAGTTAAATCTCGTAAATCTCGACCAATTGTGTAATTTGATAAAACATTTCCATTTGTAGGATCAATTTTTAATAGACGCCAGATTGATGTTTGATAACCCCAAAGATAAGCTCCATCCCATGTTAATCCACCAATAAATTCATTATCAACATCAACATGAATTCTACTAATCTCAGTACCTGTTGTGTCCATTTTAACTATTGTACCATTTTTTACTACTGAATAAATAGATAAGTAAAGATCAATTCCATCAGTTGCTATTCCAAATGTTGGGAATGGCAATGAAATATTATCTGTACTTTCTCCAGTTACAGCATCAAAAACATATAAGCCATATCCAGCTAATTCTACACCATAGATTTTTGAATTAAGATAATCCATGGAATTTAATCCTGTATGAGTATCAAATGTGGAACCAAACATTCCTAACATTTCAGGATTAAAAATTATCTCATTTGAATTCTCTTCTGATTGTGCAATAACATCCCCAAGATTATTATTGCTCAATATTAAGCAAGGGATAATAATTGCAATCAAAATTAAGTTTAATTTTCTTTTATCTAATATTTGAATCATAATAGTATCTAATTATGGACATCTAATTTAAAAGATAATGGTTTATAACATAAGATTAAAAAAATTATTTGAAATGGAAAATTAAAATAATAATTCTCCATCTTCAATATCAAAAACTTTCTCGCCTTCAATAAAGACCTTCATTACTTTTGTTCTTGCATCCAAAGGATCTCCATTAAGAAGCAAAATATCTGCATCTTTCCCTTCTTCAAGTGAACCTATTTTACCTTCTAATCCAAGTATTTTTGCACCATTAATTGTTAGAATTTCATATGCACCTTGTCTTGAAAGTCCTTCTCGGTGAGATAAAATTGCATAAATAAATTGATATTGACAATGAGTTACTGGGTGATCTGATGTTAATGCTACTAAAATACCAGCATTGTAAAGTTCTCCAATTGATTTCCATGTTTTATTTCTGGTTTCTATTTTTGATTTATAACTCATCGTTGGTCCAATAATAGCTGGAATTTTATTTTTAACTAAGAAATCAGTTATTAAATAGCCTTCACTGCAATGATCGACATAAATTTTTAAATCAAATTCATTAGCTAAACGAATAGCAGTGATGATGTCATTTGCTTGGTGAGCATGAGCGCGCAGAGGAATTTCTTTTTTCATAACTGGAACCATAGCTTCATATTTTATATTCTTCTCTGGTTTTACAGGTTTAATTGGTTTCTTATTATCTTTCTCTTTTTTAGTTTCATATTCCTTAATTTCTTTCTTGTATTCCTTTAGCTTATTCTCATAATCTTTCCATTTTATCATATAATTTTGTGTTTCAATTAGTAATTGTCTAAATAAACCCAAACTACCCATTCGAGTAGATGGTGTAACATTCTTTCCACCATATAATCTCTTTGGATTTTCACCAAAAGCACATTTCATTCCACTATTCTCTTGAATAATCATTTCATCTAGGATTTTTCCATGTATTTTTATAGTAGTCATTTGCCCTCCAACAACGTTACCACTTCCAGGAGCAATACAAAGTGTTGTCATACCACCTGCAAGAGCTCTTCTTAATCCTTTATCAATTGGGTTTATAGCATCAAGTGCTCGTATATGTGGAGTTATTGGATCAGTTCCTTCATTTCCATCTTGTAATCCCATACCTATACTTTCTTCAAAAACACCAGCATGACAGTGTGAATCAATTAATCCTGGAAAAGCAATTAGTTTTTTAGCATTAATTACTTCTACATTATTTGGTATATCCTTAGATTTACCTATTTTAGCTATTTTGCCATTCTCATCAATTAATATAAAGCCATCTTTAATTGATTCTGAAGTAACAGGAATTATTTCTTTACAAATAATTGCTTTCAATTTAATCATCTGAAAAATTAATTTTATTATCAATAAGAGTTTTGTCAATTTATGAATTAATCATTATCCTTTCCATGTTAAATTTTCTTTGTAGTTATTTATTTGGAGCTTCTTTTCTTCCTCATTCCAATCTAGTAACTTACTCATCTGTTCTGCAACTTTTTCAACACAATCAAGACCTTGATTATCGATTAATTGTAGTTGTGTTCTCCTAAACATGAAATCACTAAGAGTTATGCACATTTCATTTTCAATAGCATGTTTAATTTCTGCTAAAATATGTGGTCTATTCTCAGCTATTCTTTCTTTTAAGTTGGGATTTTTATCAATTATTGAAAAAATTAGTTTGTGTGAAGTTCCATAAGTATGAATAATATGATCTATAATATCAAAAGGTATGCCATATTTCTTTATTAATGGAGGAACATGTTTCTTTAAGTAATCAAGCATATCTGTTATTCCTTCACCACCATGAAGTTGTGCTTTCTTTGTCGAACAAGGGTAATCCTTAATTTTATATTGAAATATCTTAAGTACTTTATCAACAGTTTTTTCAGCCATTAATCTGAAAATAGTATATTTTCCTCCAGTTATAGTTAGCAAATTATGTTTGGTTTCAAAAATTTCAAAATCTCTTGAAGTATCAGTTTCAGATTTGGCTTTTGGCGATATGATTAAAGGTCTAATACCAGAATAGGCACTTATTACATCACCTTTAGTTATACTACCAGGAAAATCATTATTGACTGATTTTATCACATAATCTATATCTTCATTAGTTACAGGCACAAAATCAAGATTTCCTTTATAATCGGTATCAGTTGTTCCAATAAGAGAATATTTCTTTCTAAAAGGAATTACGTAAAGGCTTCTTTTATCATCAGATGTTACAACAGTGACTACATTCTTTTCATATAATTTCTTTGTTATGATGTGAATACCCTTGGTTGTTCTCAATAATTTTCGTTGATTTTTTAAGTTTGATAGAACTTCATCTGTCCAAGGACCTGTTGCATTTACAACAACTTTAGCTTTTATTTCAAATTTATCATCAGTAAGAACATCTTCAACAAAAATTCCTTTAATTAAATTATTTTGTTCATTATTTTTATCATAAATGAAATCAATTGCTTTAATATAATTAATCGTTAATGCCCCAGCTTTTTGTGCAGATAAAATTGTCTCTAGAGTTACTCGAGCATCATCCATTATTCCATCCCAATAGTATAATGATCTTTTTAGCATATCACTTCGCAAATTGGGTGCTAATTCTAATGTTTCATCTTTGTTTAGGAAAGTGTGATTTTCAGTATTTTTAAAACGAGAGCAAATATCATATAAAGCCCCAGCAAAAATCATTTTGAAAAATGTATTTTTTCCTTTTTTATAAATTGGAATAAAGAATGGGATAGGAGCTGTTAAATGAGGACAACTTTTAAACATCCATTGACGCTCTCGAGAAGCTTGACTTACTAATTTGAATTCACCATAAGCTAAATATCGAAGCCCTGCATGAACTAATTTTGATGATCCACTACTTGTTCCAAAACCAAAATCATTCTTTTCTATAATAGCAACTTTTAATCCACGTAAAGAAGCATCCCAAGCAATACCTGCTCCAGTAATACCTGAACCTATTATCAACAAATCAAATTCTTCTGTTTTTAATTTGTTAATTAAAGATTTTCTTTTCTCATGAACAGTTGAAACCATAATAATCAGATGAATAAAAGTAAGCAATGTGTATAAAGAATTTTCTAAACAGAAAGAAACTATTTGATTGAAGATGACATTTTTCTTACAAACTAACAAAATAATTTTATAATCTAATAGAAATAAGCAAATAGGTTTGGCAAAAAAAAGAGGCTCTACAATTGGTAAAAAAAGAACAGGAGAAAGTTAGACCGCCTGAATTAACAATCAACCCAGAATTAAAAAAGAAAGTAGATGAATTAATTCAAGCAACTTATAAAGAAGGTGTAGAGTACTGGTCTGAGGAAATTACTGAAACAATATATGTTCCAATAGATGTTGGAGAAATACGTGTTTTACATGTTAAACCAAAAAAACCGAAGAATAAAAGAATATTATTATTTTTACCAGGCTGGGGAGTAACAAATGATGAATTTAATGATATTTATGAGATCCTTCATGAAGAAGTTGAATTCTATTACGTTGAAACTCGAGAGAAAAGCACAAGTAGAATAAAAAGATGGGGAACAAATTTAACAGTTTCAGAAAAAGCAAAAGATGTTCAAAGAGTAATTGATTATTTTAAATTAAATGAAAAGGATTACTTTATAGGTGGACCATGTTGGGGTTCAACAGTAACATTGGTGGGAATAAAAGAGAAAATTTTGAATGCTCCTGCGTATGTCGTATTTGATTCTGCTTACAAATTAACATTTTCTAAATTTCTAATTAGATTAGGAGTTATTGTTCCAGCGTTTATTGTAGCAATCTTGAAGAGAATTCTAAAATTCTTTGCTATTAGAGGTATGAAAGAAGAAAGGCAAAAAGAAAGAACAGCTGCTTTTATTGATAATGCTGAAGTATGGAAATGGAAAAAATCAGCTTTTCAGAATCGGAATTTAAATCTATTTGATATTTTAGGAGAAATTGAAGAAGAAATACCATCTTTTAATGGCACAAAAGACAAATTTCATCATCAAGAAGTTTTCCCTGAGATGGCTCGATTGATGCCAAATGGACGATTTTTCTATATGGAAGTTGATGAATCCGAGAGAGAAAGATTGCAAGGAGTAATTATGAGAGAATTTGCTATGATTGATAGTAAATCAGGTATACCTAAAATATTTCTTCAATTTGAAAAGGAATTGAAGAGAAATTAATGAGTATCTTATAATAAAGAAACTGGAGAAAATAAAATGTCAATTGAAAAATTCGAATCAGATGATGAACACGAATTAGCAATAGAAGCGAAAGAAACAAGAAGAGGCAATACCATTCTTTGGTATTTCTATGATGCTGCAGATAATTTCTTCTCGCAGACTGTTATTAGCCTAGCTTTTACACCATTCGCAATGCTTCTAGGAATTGAATTAGGTTGGACATTAGTCAAAACATTCATAGTTGTTTCATTATTTATGGCTGGTTCTAACTTATTAATTGCTATATTTGGACCTCTTTTAGGTGCTATATCAGATACAGCTGGAAAAAGAAAACGAGCAGTTATAATAGTTGCTTCAATAATGATAGCTAGCACTTTAGCAATATTTCTCTTTTCATTTCTACTAGATTCATCAAATACAGATGCACAAAGGAGTGTTTTTTGGATAACAAATGTTATGTTTGTTATTGGTAATTTCTGTTATCAAGCAGGAAGGATGTTCTATGATGCTCAAATTCCTTTTGTAACAAAAAGTGATAAACGTAGTATCTATCAAGCTATTGGTGGAGCTTTAGCTCCAATTGGTTCATTCTTAGGAATTGGAGCTGGTTTAGCTGCTGATGGTATTTTTGGTAAACATACAAGTATTAGCACAGCCATTTGGGAACTTACGACTCAAGAAATTGAAGAGATAAATTATACTGCTCTTCGGTGGCTATTTTTAATTGCTGCAGGAGTTCTTCTAATTATGTGCATTCCTTATTTATTCCATAAAGAAGTTGAAAATCCATCTGGACTAACTATGAAAGAGAACGTTCGTGAATCTTTTGTTTCTATTAGGCGATCTTTTAAAACCATTATTAGTGATAAAAATTCTTGGTTATTCTTTTTAGCTTGGTTCTTTACTGTTGATGCTGCAAATACAACTATTCTTTATATGGTTCCTGTTGTTGAAGGAGCTGCAGGAGTTGCAGATGCCACATCTCTAGGCACTTCCCTAACCTATATTGTAATTGGTGTGGGAATTCTTTTGTCAATGATATTTGGAATAATCACTGGTTATATGCTGAAAAAGTGGGGCAACAGGATTACCTTCATTGTTAGCGGAATTGCATGGATGATTGCGATAATATTCTTTATCTTTGCAGGATTAATCTTAGGTTCTACAACTCTACCATGGTGGTTAGCATTCTTCGGTGCATTCTTTATTGGAATTGGTTTCGGTGGTGTCTGGATTATTGGACGACAATTTATTATGGTTCTTGCTCCTCCATCCAAACTTGCACAATATGCAGGATTCCAAAAAATTGCAGGTAGAGTCAGTGCAATAGTATCTCCACTAATATTTGCAGGAATGATGTTCCTTGGCTCTACTGTTCTTACAGGTACAAATGAAGTAGTAGGAAATCATTCTTATCGTCTTGCTTTAGCAAGTGTTTTACTTTTCTTTATAATTGGTTGTATTTTCGCTGGATTTATCAAAGACCCTCACAAAAGATATCTTGCTGGAGAACGAGCACCATATCCAGGAATCTATGATAAACCTGAGAAAGAATTTCTATAAAATTAAATTTCATAAGTATTAA
>JAEOUJ010000016.1 GCA_016839405.1 Candidatus Gerdarchaeota archaeon
CTTCTGATACAGTAATTAAAGCATCAGCTTCTTTAGCGCATATAACTTCAATTTGGTGGGTACCTTCAACATGATATTGATAGGCTTTCTGTGGTGGAATTGTTTCTCCTTTTTCTAATAATTCATCTAGAATTTCATTTATATCTTCATCACCCATGGCTATATTGCGACCAAGTTGAGTTGCGTGTGTCATAAAAACTGCAGCAATTGGTACATTGTTCTTTTTAACATATAATAAACCAGGACCTGAAATCCATTCATGAAAATGCCCAACAATATTTTTCTCTTTATATCTTGGAGTTTCTACTAAATGTTTTATTACTAAACCAGAAGCCCATCCAAAAGCTACCATTGGATCAAAAACCTCTGACATCCAAAGAGAATCAATATTGAACCAATTCCATAAAATACCCTTTATTTGATCGATTTTTCTATCTGATTTACCTGTTACTAAAGGTACATCAATTAAAAATGAGGGATCAATAAGTATTGTTTCAACAGCTCCTCCACCAATCCATCGACCATATTTAACATCTATACCTTCAGCGCGAATTTTATTAAAAGCGGTTTCAAAATCATTTGGTGTTTCAAGCTCTTCAAAATCATTACGAGCTTTAAACGCATTGTATAATCCAATCGCCAGATAATTTCCAAGACCAAGTAATTTTTGCATTTCTGGAGCTTTAGATGCTATTACAGTATATATTCCTCCAATTTTATTACCAATTTCATTTGAAATTTCAAAAACAACATCACATAATTTTGATTGATCGGAGGATTGGTTCATTTCCTTTCACATTTATTTGGCAATATTGAAACAGTTTAATACCAAACTAAAAAGATTGCGAAAAATGCTTTGAAAAATCAAGATATTTTTTATTTATATTGAGATATAAATTATAAGGAGATAAAAGAAGTTTTTTTCATTTGTTTAAGATAATTAACCTTGAGGGAAAATCAAGTGAATGGTAAGAAAGTAGTCCAAACAATTCGTCAAAAAATGAAAGATCATCATGACCTTTTTGCCAGAGCTATTCCATTAATTGCATCTGAAAATATTACTAGTAAAGAAGTTCGAGAAGCAACTCTAAGTGATTTTAGTCATAGATACGCTGAAGGGTGGCCAGGCGAAAGGGTTTATGCTGGATGTCAATATATTGATGATGTCGAGTTTATTTGTATGGATTTAGCCAAAGAAGTTTTTAAAGCAGATTTTGCTGATGTAAGACCTATTTCAGGCGTTGTGGCTAATCTTGTTTTATATTCCGCCTTTACAAATCCTGGTGACATTAGTATGTCAATTAGTATTCCAAATGGTGGACATATCTCTACAGGACCTCTACATACTTCAAGAGGAGATTTTATGGGTGGCACTGCAGGTGCAGTAAGAGGATTAAATGTTCAATACATTCCATGCGATAGACGAAAATTAGTTATTGATGTTGGTAAAGCTGAAGAAGCAATTAAGGAATTGAAACCAAAATTATTACATTTCGGTGCATCAGTTTTTCTATTCCCACACCCAGTGAAAGAACTTGCACCAGTTGCTAAGGATTTAGGAGCAACTGTTACCTATGATGCAGCTCATGTATCAGGTTTAATAGCTTGTGGACACTTTCAAGATCCTTTAAATGAAGGAGCAGAAGCTATGTCATTTAGTACACATAAAACAATGTTTGGGCCTCAACATGGATGTGTTGTAGCAACATCAGACAAAGAAGAATTCTACGACAAAATTAAACGAGCAACATTTCCAGGAATGACAAGTAATCACCATCTACATAATGTTGCAGCATTAGCAATTGCATTAGCAGAAATAAAGGAATTTGGTTATGAATATGGTAGTCAAGTAGTAAAAAATGCACAAACTTTAGCTAGAGAACTAGATGACGAAGGATTTACAACATGTGCAAAAGAACAAGGATATACAAAATCACATACATTACTAGTTGATATAAGTCCTTTACAAGAAAAATCAGGTTTAGGAAAAGACATAGAAGAAAAACTAGAACAAGCAGATATTATACTAAATAGAAACTTACTTCCTTGGGATATGTTTGAGGGTCGTAATTATCTCAATCCTGGCGGCATCCGTATGGGTACTTCTGAGGTTACCCGTTTAGGTATGAAGGAAAGTGAGATGAAAGAAATTGCTAAATTTATCCGTAGAGTAGCTATTGATCTCGAAGATCCTAAGAAAGTTGCTAAAGATGTCAATGCTTTTAGAAAAGAATATCAACAGTTACATTATTGTTTCAGTTCTAATGAAGATGCTTACAAATATATTGATTTAATATAACTCATTTTTGAGTTATTCTTCTTCTTTTTTATGAAGAATAGACCGACAAAAATACCCTTTTTTTAAAAGAAATTTTTTTATATCACCTTTATGAAGTTTATTTGATTTTAATCAACCTTTAATTATTAGATAAATCATTATGATGTGAATAAAAATATGAGTCGTGACTGGCAATCTAAATTACCCTTAGCACCTTTTGGTGCTATTTTGAAAGAATTAACTAATATGAAAATCAGCTCTAGCGCTAATGAAGCATTACGTGAAGTGATTTCAGAAGTAATAGAAGAGTTAGCTTTAGATGCTACTGAATTTGCTAAAAATGCCAACAGAATTACAATTAAAGATAGAGATATATATTCTGCCTACAAAAATTGGCGTAAAAGGAGGTAAAGCTAATTTTTTAAATAAAAAGTTAGCGGAATTTAATTAAAGGAATTATTATGGTTAGGCCGGAGATATAGAAATGAAAAATAAAATCACTTTTGATGACCTCATACTTATATTTGGTAAAGACTTTATTCCTCCAGAAATTGATCGAAAAATCTTAATGAAGCATTTTGAGGTTGGGTCAAATCGTATTATTGGTAAAAAAACTGTAGAAAAGGTAAAACAAGTTTTACTTACTGCTATAGAAACTGCTCAAGCAGAACAATTTAAAGATAGGGGAGGTGTGATTGAATCTCCTGACGCTCGTCTTTCCTCTCGAGTTATAGTAAAAAAAGAAATGCTTTCATTTCCAGAAGATAAATCCAAAAATGAAGATGATGATAATTCCATATCTTATAAATGAGATTAGAGCTTTCATTCATTTTTTTAATAAATTGATTCAAAATAGAGTAAAGCTAATTAAATTAACTGTTATTGGAGCTTTATAGGTGACTGTTTTATGGAAAAGATGCTCCATATTGGTTTTGATGACACCGATTCATTAAAAGGTTCTTGTACTACTCATCTTGCTTCATTAATTACCACTGAAATTTTTGACCAAATCACATTCTTAGATTTCCCTAATTTAATTCGTTTAAATCCTAATATTCCTTTCAAAACCAGGGGAAATGGAGCAGTTGCTTTAAGAATTATTGGTGAAAAAAAGGATTTAGAGAATAGTAAAGAAATTGCTATTAAATTAACGGAACAATTTGCTCGTTTTGAAGATGAAAATACAAATCCTGGTATTGTTTTCCTTTCTGGAGATATCTCTTCCAAAATCAAAGAATTCTCAAAACGTGCTATGTGGGATGTTTTAACAATTGAAGAAGCAGAGAAATTTGAGGAGAAAAAAGGCATTCAAATTATTAAATATGGGAATGGTAGAGGAATAATTGGGGGTTTAGCAGCTATTGGTAATCCACTTTCAAATGATTTTACTTATGAACATTTAAGCTATCGTTTACCAGATAGATATGGGAAAAAACGCTTGATTAATAGAGAAAGTGTTATCACTGCAGATAAAGCCACACCTTTAACATTTAACAATGTAGACTATGAGTATTCAGTTATTATGATCACTCCACGAGGGGCAGATCCAGTTTTTTCAGGCATTCGAAGTGAAACGGTTCCTGAAGTTATGAAGGCTTGGAAAATGATTGAACCTTTAGAGGAAATTGCTATGACAATGATATTTAGAACTAATCAACATACAAATCAGCATTTTACTAAGTATTTTGTTATTAATGAATTGCGACCACACATTTCTGCAATTGTCAAAGGTATTGTATCAAGACAACCATTTTATATTGAAGGTAGCCATCTAATTTTTTCTATTAAGGATAATACGGGGGAAATTGATTGTGCAGCTTATGAACCAACAAAGCGTTTTAGGGGAGAATTAAGTAAATTAATAATTGGTGATGATGTAACTATATTTGGAGGATTAAGACCTTCAAGTGAGAATCATCCTCTAACAATTAATGTAGAACGACTACAAGTTAATTCATTAATTACTAATTACACTTTTGAGAATCCAATTTGTGAAAAATGTGGAGCTCGATTGAAATCTGCTGGCAAAAATAAGGGTTATAAATGCTTTAAATGCTCTGCTATTTATCGTGATAAAAAACCACTCAAAAAAATCAAGAAAAGACAAATTGAAATCAAAGAATATCTTCCGCCAATTATTGCTCATAGACATTTAACAAA
>JAEOUJ010000165.1 GCA_016839405.1 Candidatus Gerdarchaeota archaeon
ATAAGATTACTTCTGATTTTAGGCTCCCCAACAATAACAATGGGAAATCTTTCAGTATTTATTGGCAGTAATTTGTCATCTACATCAATTATATGGGATATTGCTTGTGGGTTAATTTTGTCTTGATATAGAAACTCTTGCTCAATATGTTCTCTACGCAAACCCTTTACTACAGGAACTAAAATGGAATATGGTTTTTGCCTATTTATAGATTGAATCATCTTTTCTTCTGATAGTTGCTTAACGAAAGTATCTGGAAACTCTCTTGTTTGATGAAAATTAATTAAATTGTTTTCTCCTTTTAGATAAAGGGGTTTTCCAATTGTTCTTAATGTTGGATGTATTTCTTCTTGTATCAATTCATCAAATTGATTTGTAATTTCTTGCAATTTTTCTGAGAAATTATTTAAAACTAAATCTTTAGGCAAATCATACTGATTGCAATAATGAGCTACAAATAACAATAAAGGGGGAAATGGTTTTTTTTGATAGTTTTTCTTTTTTGGATATTTTTCTTTCAGTTTTTGTATGTATTTCTTTTCTAAAGGATTTTCAACGAAATATCGTATAAATGACAAACTACCAATCTTAATTTGTCCAACAATCCGAAGGGGAGACGTTTTTTGAAAATTATTGTAGTGTTTTCTTAAGTCAATAATTTCTGCTTTATTTTTCAAAAAATTTTCAGTTATAATACATGCATAAACATGAGCTGATACTTTACCTTGTTCAGGTATATAGTGAATTAAGATAGACTCATTCATTTTTGATTTTTTATTTTTATAAATACTAAATCTAAATCTTTCTTGTGGTTGAGTATCATGTAATTTTTGTTCGATCAAGGAGCACTGCCTCAATTATATTCTTTAGAAAATTGTTTAAAAAATCCTAAATGACTAATTCAATTCATAATGGGAGTAAATTTAGCTGTTTTAATACATTAATTCCAAATAATTAGTAGATTAACCTACATACTCGAGAGGGTAAATTTGACCACAGTGGAGAAAATTCAACATCCTTATTTAAGAAAAGAAATAGAGCCTCGATTATTTCAACAAACAATTCTTAATACATGTATTAAATTGAATACTTTAGTTGTTCTACCTACTGGTACTGGAAAAACAATTATTTCGATTCTTCATGTAGCCTATCTTTTACAAAAGAATGAACTAAATGATGATGGAAAATATATTATGATTTTAGCCCCAACTAAACCATTAGTTAATCAACATACAAAATCATTTAGAGCTTTTTTAAAACTCCATCCTACAAAAATTGTTGAATTATCAGGTGCTACTCCACCATCGAAAAGGAAAGATTTGATTTCTAAAGCAAAAATAATTATTGCAACTCCTCAAACAATAAGAAATGACCTTATTCATAATTATATTGATCCAAGAAATTGTCTCTTGTTATATTTTGATGAAGCACATAGAGCAAGAGGAGATTATGATTATATGCATATTGCAGATATAATTCACAAATATAATCCGAACTCAAGATTCATAGCATTAACAGCATCACCAGGTACAGCAAAAGAAGATATACTTGAGGTTTGCAGAAATCTTTTCATTGAAGCTATTGAAAGTCGTCCTAAAAACGATCCTGAAATTAAGAAATATATACAAGATGTTGATTTAGAGCGAATTGAAGTTCCACTTCCCCTTGAATTTGAAGAAATACTAAAAACAATTACCTCTCTTGGTGAACAGGAATTATCCTACCTACGTAACAAAGATATAACTCAAAAAAGATTTCATACTTTTTACAAAGGTGAATTATTAAAAATAAAAAAAGATCTCTCGCGAAATTTCCGGGCAAATTATCTTGAAATTATGGCTTGTAATAGATTAATGTATATTCATATATTGAAAGAAGCTCTTGAAAGTCAAGGAATTCCTAGTGCTTACACTTTAATTACAAATTGGCGTGAAAAAAATAGTAAGAGCATCAAAGGATTATTTAATTTATCTGAATTTAGGGAAATGGTTGATAAAATTGAATTATTAAATAAACAAGGAGTTATTCACCCGAAATTATTGTTTCTACTTGAGATATTAGACCAAGCTGATTTAGTGAATTCTCGAATACTTGTTTTTTGTAATTTACGAGCCACTTGTTATGCAATTAGTAAAGCTCTTAAACAAAGAGGGATAAGTGCGCTAGCTTTTGTTGGACAAGGTAGAGGCTCAAAGGGAGGTTTATCTCAAAAAAAGCAATTAGCAATATTAGATGCTTTTCGAAAAGATGAATTCCCGGTACTTGTCTCAACAATTGTTTTAGAAGAAGGATTAGATGTTGATGAATGCAATTTAGTAATTTTTTATGAAGGAACCCCTTCTGCTATTAGAAAAATACAAAGATCAGGGAGAACAGGAAGAAAGAAGAAAGGACGAGTAATAATTCTTACAACACATCATTCTGGTGATACAGCAGCTCATTTTGTATCAAATGCTAGAGAACGAGCTATGAATAATTTACTTGGAGATATAGATTGGTTAAATAAAGAATTGAAAAAACCACAAAAGGACACAAGAATATTTGCTCCTAATGAAAATGGTACAGAAGATGATAATAATTATAATGAAAATGAAATCATTCAAGATAATGTAAGTATTGATTCTCATGTAGATTTAGGAGATAAATTGAATTCATTTCGCTTTGCTATTGAAGATGTGAAAAAATGGAAAGATGAAGAATCCAAGCAAAATAACCAAATGAAGGAAAATAGGAAAAAACAAACGAAAATAGAGGATTCAGTGAAAATTATTGTTGATAGTAGAGAAAAGAATAGTAAAATATTATTTTATTTAAAGAAAGAAGGAATAGACCTTGATTTCAAACAACTTGATTGTGGCGATTATATCCTAAGTGATCGAGTTGCTATAGAATATAAGAAGGGTGAAGATTTATTATCATCTATAATTGATGGTAGATTATTTGAACAATTAGGGCATTTAACTAACTCATATCAAATCCCTATTCTGTTAATAGAAGGATTTCCAACAGGAGGAATTCATCCAGAAGCTATTGCTGGTGCTCTTTCATCTTTTATGATTGATTTTGATGTTAACATTATTCAAACACAAAATTCAGAAGAAAGCGCCACAATCCTTAAACGAATAGCTATTCGTGAGCAAAAAACAAAGAAAAGAAAAGCATTCATAAGAAAAGCAATGAAATTATCAAATCCAAATGAAAATGCTATTCAGGTAATTAGCTCATATCCTGGAATTAATAGAACATTAGCCTCAAGATTATTGGAAACTTTTGGATCAATTAGCAATGTAATAAATGCTACTATCGATGAATTGAAAGAAGTTGATGGGCTTGGACCTAAAAAAAGTGAAAAAATGGTTAATTTATCAA
>JAEOUJ010000166.1 GCA_016839405.1 Candidatus Gerdarchaeota archaeon
ATACTAAATACACTTTAAGAGAATTTCAGATTTTAAATCAATCTGGAGAACTTCTATGTTTAGCTACCACTAGCTGGCTATTATTTAATTTTAGAAAAAGACAACAAGTCGATCATAAAAAACATTTTTCATATGTCCCTGTTAGAGATGAACGAGCAATTGTTTATAATTATCCTAAATTGGCTCTTCCAAAAAAAGTTGATTCAAAAGCAGAATTTAAAGTAAGACTTTCTGATTTGGATTTAAATAATCATGTGAATAATCGAGTCTATATAGATTGGGCTTTAGAAAGCATGCCAGTAAAATATTTGAAAAATTACCAAATTAATGAAATTGAAATAAGCTTCAAAGGGCAAGCATTTCATAAAGACAATATCTTAGTTGAAACAGAATTACAGAAAGGGAATAAAAATGCTGAATTAATTGCTTTAACAAAAATTAGTAATCAGAAATCCAAAAATCTATTAACAAAAATGATCTCTTATTGGAATAAAAAATAGATTAACATATGATTTTCTTATTTTTTCTTCATATCTCTTGCTATACTCATTGCACAATCTAATCCTTGACCAGAAGCTATTGCTATTTGTCTATTTATTCCACTAATTAAATCCCCTACTAAATATATCCTATTTTCCTTTCTTAATTTTTTCAAATTTTTATTAATAGCTATTTTTCTAGCTTTTCTACCAATTGCAATCAAAACATAATTAGTTGTCAAAACCTCATCTTTGTTTAAAAATAATGTTAGCAAATTTTCTTCAATTGTTAGCTTTTTAACAAATGAATTTGGCTTCAAGATAATTGAATTACTATTAATTACTCTTTCATATAGCAAAGGTAAACAACTAAAAGAATTATTTCTATGAATTATCGTTACATGGAATTTTTTTTGCACTAGATTTAATGCATAATCAAATGCAGCATCTCCACCACCTATTATCACAACTTTTTTTTCAGAATTATTATTTTCAGGTAAATCTACTGGTTCATAAAATAACAAACCCATTTCATGTAATTTTTCTTCTTCATTTAATTTCATTTTTTTGGGTTCAGTGCCAATTGCTAATACCAAAAAATTACTTGTGTAATTCTTTTCTAATGATTTTGCAATAAGAAAATTATTTTTTGAATCCCAATCAATTTCTAATATTTCCTCTTTAATTACTTGTATATTTAATTGGTCTATATGCTTCTTTAATAAAGAACTAAATTCCTTACCAGTAATCCCTTTTGGAAAACCAATTAAATTTTCAATAAAATTCGCATTTCTAGCTAATCCACCTATTTCATTCATTTCAAATAATGCAACATCTATTCCATACCTCTTCAATTGTATTGCAGTAGAACAACCAGCAGGTCCTGCACCTATGACTATTACTTCTGAATGATTATTTTTCATTATCAAATTTCTCCAATAATTCTTGACTAGTTATTGGAATGCCAAAACCATGAGCAGCAGCTTTTAATGAACTCATATGTATTTCTTCATTATAAGAAGCAATGCAATCAATAGGAAGAAAAACTTGATAATTTCTTGTAAAAGCACTTCTAGCTGTTGTTTCCACACACAGATGTGTGACTAATCCAGTAATTACTACTTGTTCTATTTGTTTATTTTGTAAAATATCCTCTAGATTTGTTTGATAAAAAGAATCATAAGTTGATTTTTTAATTGTAATTGCCCAATCATCTTTTATTAATGGGTTGATTTCTGCTAATGAATTACTTTGTTTTAAAGCACCATTCCACCAATCAATCATAATATTTTTTTCTTTAATATCATCTTTTAAACCATATCGTGTTATTATCACAGGAAGTTCTAATTGATGAAATTTTTCTTTTAATTTTAGAATGGGTTTAATGATAACCTCCGATGAGGGAATATATGCATGTGAATCTTTATCTGTAAAATAAAGTTGCATATCAACAATAAGTAAAGCAGCTTTTAAGGGATTAAATCTGAATGGTTTTTTATCTGAATATATGAAAGATAATTCAGATTTCCATTGCATAATTTTTTGTAATTTGTTATTTTCTGTAAAATAATTAGTTTTTTTCATTTATTCCAACCAATGTTTTCTCTTCAATCTTATTATTCATATGGTTGATACTCAATTATCTCTAATTTACCATTCATAAATTTTAAAGCATGTTGCCCACAATTACTACCTATTTTATTTTCTTCTAATTCACCTATACTTATAATAGATTCAAATCCATAATTTTCTAATTCTTTAACAATTTGTTTTGCTTCTTCTCCCTCTTCAGAAGAGATCATTGAATGTATTGCGTGTGCTTTAACAGCTTCTGTTGGGTTTATTGGAGTAATTTTAATCAAATACTTCTTTGGATCAAAAATCTTGCTTACCTTATCAGGGTCAAAAGGAGTATTTTTTTCAGCAGCAAAGTTTAAAGTTATTTTTCTATCATTTTTCTTAAAGAACAATTCTCCATATTCAGCTATTTCTTCAAGAGACCAAATATTGTAGGGTATAACATCTTTTCTTTTATTCTCATCGGTTGAATGAATTGAGAATTGCATTTGAAAATAACCGTTTGAATAAAGTTCTTCTTTTATATCTAAAAGTTCATCCATAAATCTTTGAGCGTTTTTTGGTGCTATTGTTGATATACAAGGCATTAAACCAGGTGCATCATATTTTTCAGGTAATTCTTTCATCACTTCTAAAACATGATTATTTAAACATGGTTCACCCATCCGAGCAAATTGAACTTTGAATTTCTCAGCAGGAATTTTTTTGTTAGGATATCGATTTAATACTAAATAATCAATTTGCTTAAAAAGATCATCTTTAGATATTTTGCCTTGATAATAAGTTCCAGCATCGCACATTTTGCAACGAACAGGACAACCATACATAGTTGATAGTATGAGAACCCATTTCTTTTCTCGTGGGATTGGTGGCTGTAATGATTCAACAAATTCAAGATATTTATCTTTATTTTTAGCAACATAAAGAATGGCTAATTCATCACGACCAAACTTTGCTATTACTTCCAAATTTCTCACCTAGATTATTATTGGAGTTTTATTCACCTACTAGCAAAGTTCGGTTGAGAGGGCTCCTTACTCTCTTGATTGAAAGCTAATTATTACTTATTTAAATATTCGCCATATGCTTACAAAAATTATTACAGTCAACTAAAATAATTTTTTTATAGATTTAATAAGAAAAAATAGAACTATTATTTGATAATTATGTCAATACAGGAGATACAAATGGCAAAAGTTAAGATTGTAGTTGATTCAGCAAGTGATATTAGTTCTGAATTTGCTGATAAACATGACATTGATATTATACCACTGAATATTTTCTTTGGTGAAGAGAAATATAAAGAAGGAATAAACATCACAGCAAATGAATGCTATTCGCGACTTGAAAAACAAAAAAATCCTTGGCCAAAAACTTCACAACCATCCCCAAAGGAATTTTACCAAACATATGACAAATACATTAATAATGGATATCAATCAATTCTTTCCATCCATTTATCACAAAATCTATCAGGTACACTTAATTCCGTTAATATTGCAAAACAAATGTTTCCAGGTAAAGATATTATTCCAATAGATAGCAATACTGTCACTCATCCATTTGGTTTAATTGTTGAAGAAGCAGCTAAAATGTTAAAGAATGGTATTTCAAAAGAAGAAGTTCTTAATAGATTAAAACATATCTATATTCCCAACGCAAGGATTTGTGGTGTTGTTGATACTTTGGAATATCTTCATCGTGGAGGACGTATTGGTCAAGCTAAAAAAATTCTAGGAACACTTCTTAATAAAAAGCCATTAATTCAGGTTAAAAACGGTATAGTTGAAAGTTTTGGTACAGTTAAAGGTTTTGATGAAGGTTTCAGAAATTTCGTTAAAATGGTTCCAATTATTTTCGATAACCTAATTACCGATACTGTTTGGTTGGGTTATGCTGGAGATAATCATCATACAATGGAATTATATGATGCAATTAAAGATCTCCCTAACAGGCCAAAAAATCTTGAAGTAAAAGTTATTGGTCCAGCAGTTGGAGTACATCTGGGACCTGGTGCAATGACTATTGCTTGGATTGGTAATTGGGATGAATCATGGTATTTTGGAAAAAAATAGCCAGGTTTCATCTCTTATTTTTTATTTTAATATAGCTTTACAAACAGGACAATTATTATTCTTATTCACCCAATCCACCAAATAGTCTAAGAGAAAATATGACTTACAATAGGGACATTGTAATATCTCATGAGCAGATGTAAGTTTTGTTTTAGATATCATACATTTATTTCCAGGTGGAACAATTGGTATATAGATAGCTTTTATACCTGTTTTCTCATAAGATAATCTTTTCATTTCAAGTTTTTCTGATTCAGACATCTTTTCTGTTTCTAATTCTACTTCTTCATATACACTTGGTGTTCTTCTAGCAGCTCTACTAATTAATCGTGATTCTTTCTCCTGTTTTTTCTTTTGAAAACCTAATATATATAGCGTTATTCCGCTTATTAAAATAAGAAATCCAATAATCATAACTGGTAAAGAGTAACTTGGTTGTCCATTAAAACCATACTCATATAAACCAAACCCAGCTCCTCCTAATCCAATTATAATTAGTATCCAAGCAATTATGGAATATGTTTTAGATGATGCCATAATAAAACCTATCAATTTCCTTTTTTAAGTCTTGTTCATTTTCAGCTCATTCTTAATATAGCTTGACAAACGGGACAGTTCTCATGATTCTTTAGCCATTCTATTATATAACCTTTTATAAAATAAGAATTGCAATTTAAACATTGAACTGTTTCATCTTCAGGTTTTATATCTAATTTTGAAACCATGCATTTACTACCTGGTGGGGCTTTTGTTATAGGTTGTATATTATAAATGATAATAGGCTCTGCTTCAGTTTTTCCATATGAGTTCATTCCTTCATTCTGAGAAGAAAAAACTGGTTTATATAAATCAGCCTGACTCAATTGTGAAAATTTAGCTCTTGCTTCAGAATCACTAATTATTTCTTTGTTTTTTCTTTTCTTTTCATTTGCTCTAAAGAAAATAAACAAAACTAACAGGATAAGAAAACATACAACTGCGAATCCAAGTAAAAAGTAAAAAATGAACATTGATTCAGCAAAATAACCAAATAGTGAAAAACCACCAAAAAATAATAATACTAAAAAACCAGCCATTAAGAAAAATGAACTAAAGTTGGAAGATTTTCGATTAAACATGATTTAAAAAATAAACAAACTACTTGAAAAACATTACCAATAGGAGGAAATTATTTCTAATTTATAGCATCTATTACTCAATAAAATCTCTTCAGCAGTTAATTTTTCCTTCTTAATTTATTACAACAGTGTTTTAATATAAAGTTTAATTTTATTTAATTAGAGACCGACAAACTGGACAATAATCATGAACTTTTAACCATTCCAAAATATATGAAGGAATAAAGAAATTTTTGCAAAAATTACACTCTAAAGCATTTTTTTCATCCTCTAAATTTGTTTTTGAAATCATGCAAATCGAATTGTGTGGTAATTGATGTACAACTGTTAGATTTATTTTATAATGTGTATTAATCAAAATTCCTGAAATCTCACCTTTTTCTATTTTAATTAGTAAATCATCATTTTTCTCTTCTACAAGCTTATCAGGAATTGCTGCATAGAAAATGCGAATTGCTATTAGAATAATGAACATAGCTGCTATAATTATACCAGAAAAAATTCCTCCAATGTAAATTAGAATAATAGAGATTATAGGATATTCAGTTCTCAGTAATGAAATTCCTATCATTAAAATTAAGAATGGTAATATTAGTGCTAATAGAAAACCTTTACGTATTTTTTGCCTGTCCTCTCTTCCTGACATAGTTTCATTTTAGACAAATCAATATAAATTAGTTTTGAATTTAGTTTTTATTTAACAGAAGCATTTATGTCAGTGTTTAAACAAAATATAGAATATGACATTAAAGGAATTAATAAATTTAGAAAATTTGAATTGGGAAAAGATTCGAAGTAATCTAACAATTGCTGTGTTAGGTAAACAATTAATGAGTGAGGATTGGTCAAATGTTAAAATTACTTATACAAAAGTTGAACCAAATGGTGAATTTCCAATTCATGTTGATAACTACCATCATATTTTTCTATTTCTAGCAGGATATGGTGAAGGTTATCTTGACAATAAAACATTTGAAATTAAACCTAAT
>JAEOUJ010000167.1 GCA_016839405.1 Candidatus Gerdarchaeota archaeon
ATTGTAAACATATTGCAGAAAAAGAATATAGAAATGCAATAAAGATTATGGAATCAATAAATGAATTTGATGAAGCTAAAAAACTTAAAAATAAACTAGAAAAATGTCAAAATAATATCTAACTATGATTTTTCCCTAAGGTTCTTTTCTTTAATTAATTTTGAAATAAATTTCTGTAAATCTTTGTTGAAATTTAAGATTGTTTTATTTTGTATTGTATTGATGAGAGGGCAATCGTCATCAAGGATGGCTTTATTTTGATTTTGATCAAAGATAATTGGATAAAATCTACATCCCTGTGGGCGATGAGAATAAATTATACATTTGTTATCTTTTAAGAAAAAACACTCACCATCAATATTCCTTAATTTGTAAAAACCATCAATATCTAAAAAGCAAAAATCATCTTGGTTGTACCCTAAACTAGTAATATTTTCAATATCCTTTTGTGATAGCATCATTTTGGTCTCTTTACAACATTTGGCACAAGAAAAATCAGCACAAATGCTACCAAGACGTATAGTTTTCACAAAACCACCACATAATTTGAAGAAAATTATAATAATAGCTTCATTAATGTTGTCAATATACCGAAAAGGATTGGTGAAATATTTGAAATTACCAAATCTAATACCATTAAAATTAACTACATCAAATCCTGGATTAGTACCTGAATATAATTTTAATATAAGATTAGCACAAGTGACAGGCACAAATGGCCCTCGAGATTTGTATTCCGCTTATAGTGTAGATTTTTTTGACAAATATGCTGCAGCTTTTGGAAAGACGTTAGAAAGTGATATTGTTATTGGGTATGATGGTAGTCGAATTCATCAATCAAATTCAATAAGCGCAAGAGAATATTTGAGAAGATGTGGAATATCAGTTAAAGAATTAGATGGGCCTGTAACAGTACCAGAATTCATGTTTGCGTGTTATAAAGTTGGTTTGCCAGGATGCTTCTTTGGAAGAAGTCATAGTCCACAACAGTATGTTGGTTTAAAACTAGTTATTAATGGTCAGAATGCAATAGACCTTTTAAATAAAAATGGAGCAATTTTTGAGGCTCCAAAAGGAGCTGAACTTGAAAAGGTAAATGGATTTCTTCCAAGAACATTAGCACCAGTGATTGAAGATACAATGGGTGACGATCAAATGGTTCATCCAAAGGATATTGGTAAACATGAACCAATTGATACCAAAATAATGCGGGAAGAATTTTTCAAATCGATAAAAAAAGTTGTTCCATTTAATAAAATAGAAGGAAAATACATAGTAGATTGTCGACATAGTATGGCAGGAGAGTTTTGGAAATTAGTAAAAGCAGAAATTAATGCTGAAATCACTCTACATAATGATGTTTTAAATCCAATTGCACCTGATAGAGACCCTCGAGAAATTTGGACTGATTTGGTAGAGAAGTACCATAAATTACCACAAGCAGTATTTGATCATGATGCAGATGCTGATCGAACATTTTTAATAAAAACTCCTGGCATAGGGCTTGATAAAATCGTTGCTAATCAAGAAAAATCTTTTACAACTGGATTATTAGCGGAAGCAGCAGTTAAGGTACCAGATGCCTATGAAATAGTTCAAGAAAGAATATCATTAATTATGTTGACATCACTAGCTAAATATACAGATAAGGTCTATGCAACAGCACAGGGAGAACCAGCGTTCTTTTTAGGAGTAGCTGAGTTATTAAAAGAAAAGCCCAATTTAAAAAGAATATCCGGAGCAGATTACACGAATATTTACTTTAATAAAAAACATCCAATATGCATGAAATCACCTTATCAACAAGCATTATGGCAAATGCATTGGTTTACGAAGCAAGAAAAATTGCCTGAATTTCCAGAGGTAAATCTTTTGAATACGCAAATAGATATGCTAGATTTAAATTATCCACAAAGGTTAGAAAAAGTACTAAAATCATCTGAAGCAATTATCAAATACTTTAATGAAAAATTCGAAGTATTATATCATGCAACACTAGATGGACAAAGCATGATAATGAAAGATGCAAAAGAAAATTACTTTGTAATAAGCATTCGACCAAGTGGCACAGGAAGATATACAAAAGTAATTTCTGAAATAGGATTAGGAAAATCAGATGAGAAGGAAAGAGAAAAGATAGTTACTGAAGTGAATAATGCAATCGCTAAAATAATAGGTTAATAAAAAGAGAAAGACAGGCACCACAAGAAGTGGTGCTGAAAAGGCAATAAGGTTGTTTATTTGGACTAAAGTAATCAGGTCATTTTACAGAATCAGCTGTGCCAGCTAGGAAAATAAACCAAAAGATAACTATAAGACCAATTAAACCGACTAAACCGCCAAGAACAATAAGTAAAATTGCCCACCAGGTCATTTGTTTCACCTTTTAATTAAATAATGATAATAAGTAATTAAATTATCATTAAAAAAGTTTCAGTTGTAATAAGTCCTCAACAATCCAAAATTAATCTGTTCATAAATGAATTCTGAGCGGGGAAAAGAAGCGTCGGTCGTCCCGCTCAGTCAAAAAGGGAGTCATTATTTGCCTATTTCTTTGGGGGAAAATTGTTAATTATTCTTCATCACACAGAAGAATATTTCCAACAGAATATAAATAGAATAATTTTATGATAAATTTACAGAAAAAATGCTTCTTTAGTAAAATTTTGAAAAATGAATTGGCAGGCCCGGACGGATTCGAACCGCCGATCCCCTGGTACCCTCAGCAC
>JAEOUJ010000168.1 GCA_016839405.1 Candidatus Gerdarchaeota archaeon
ATGTTTGTTGTAACTCATGATCCTGATTTTGAGAAAATTTCAGATAAAACATATTTTATAACAAAATTGGATGGTGAAACAACTGTTAGAGCAATGGAAGACGAGGTAATTGATAGTTCAATTTCAGATTTTACTTTATAATTAATTCTAAACCTTTTTCTTTGAATAAAAAATTAGACTATATTTTTTAAAGCCCATTTAAAATAAATTAAATATAGCCCATGATAAATAATTTTATTCATAAAGCTTTTTTAAGTTGAATATTTGTTAACCACATAGTATTAGGTGCGGAATTAAATATGGAATTATGGTTAATTGTAATTCTAATCACCGTGGGTATAATTGCTTTTATTTTTATATTAATGATCCTCGGTGGAATTAAAGTTGTTTTGGAGTATGAACGCTTAGTAGTTTTTCGCTTAGGTAAATATGTTAGAACCATTGGTCCTGGTTTAGTTTGGATTATGCCAGTTTTTGAAAAAGCCAAAAAGGTTGATTTACGAATTATAACACAAGATATACCAAGACAAGAGGTAATGACTCGAGACAATATCCCTGTTTTAGCAAATACGGTTGTTTATTTTAAAGTAGAAAAACCAGAAGATGCAGTAATAAAAATCGAAAATTTCACATATGCTGTACGACAATATACACAAGCAGCTCTAAGGGATACAATTGGAACGATGGAGTTAGATCAAGTTTTATCAGAACGCGATTCAATAGCTCAAGATATACGAGAGATCGTAGATAAAGAAACAAATGAATGGGGTATTGATATCAAAGGAATAAAAATTCAAGAGATTGAATTACCTGCTGAAATGAAACGTGCTTTTGCTATGCAAGCTGAAGCAGAAAGAGAAAAAAGAGCAATCATTATAAAATCAGAAGGAGAACGTATTGCTGCTTCTAAATTTGCTGATGCTGCAAAAGAAATGGGTAAAGCTGCGGGTGCTCTTCATTTAAGAACACTACAAACAATACGAGACATAGCTCAGGACCCAAGTGAGAAAATAGTTATTTTCATGTCAACAGAGTTATATGAAATTGCTTCAGAGGTTATTAAGAAAACCAAAAAATAATGGGTGAGAAGCAATTGTCGATTCAAGGCAATCGTAGATATATTCAATTAGCATTTAATGGAGCAACTTCACAAGTTCGCAATGTATTGCAACAAATACCTTATGATCCGAGGATACTTATTGAAGCAGGAACGCCATATATTAAAAGATATGGAATGAATGGTGTTCAATTAATTAGAGGACTTTGGCGAGGTATTGTAGTAGCAGATTTAAAGATTACTGATGGAGCTATAAGTGAAATTAGATATGCTGCAGCTGCTGGAGCAAATGCTGTAACAGTAATGGGATCTGCTCCTATTGAAACTTTGGATTTCTTTAATGAATATTGCTCAAAATTGGGTATTTATTCAATGATTGATATGCTAGGTGTTACAAATCCATTAAAAAAACTACTTCCATTAAAACATAGACCAGATTTTGTAGTTATTCACAAAGGTCGTGATGAAGAAACAAATGTTAGAAGTATAATTAGATACAAGGATATATCAAAAGTTCGAGGGAAATATGATGTTTTTATTTCAGTTGCTGGTGGAATTGATCCCGATGGTGTAAGAAAGGCGTATTTTAATGGAGCAGATGTTGTAATACTTAATATTATTAGTAGTGGTGATCCTAACAATGGAATTTTAGAAACCAAAAATTTCAGAAGATTAGTCCCCTCAATTTTAAGTGAAGTAGGAGAATAATTAGGGTAGAAATGTTTTCCCCTACTTTTTTATTTAATATCTCTAAATTTGTTTTATTCGATTACTTGGAATATAAATTATCAAGCTCTTTTTTGAGATCATAGTTTAACACAATTGCTAACCATGCTGCATAGTCAAGTGAATAAAAGATGTCACTGCCTTCTAAGTTAATAATTTTAGTGTTGGTTTCTTCATCAGCATTAGTGAATAAATCATAAGTATATGGATCACGGTCCTCATCAACTTTTTTAATAAAATCTTTGAATTTATTAAGATTACCAGATTTATTTTCATATAATTGCTTTAAGAACAAAAACATTGCTTCAAAAAAGGGTGATTTAGATTCCGTTTCTGCTAAAGGTTGTTTTAGAATAAAAGCATTAGCTGTGCGCATAAATAAAGTTTCACTAACTAACTCATTTTCATCTTGAGTGGATATTCTCTTTCCTGCTTTAGCTACTAATTTTGCTTTTACTAATTGTTGTAAATATCTGTATATGCTTTTATCAGATTTTTTTTCACTGTGTTTTTTAAAAGCAATGATAAGATCAGAAATCGTCATTGGACCTTTTCGTAAGAATTTCAATACAAGGTTTAGATTTTCATCTTCAAATAATTTTTTTTGTTTATCATTTACAATGAAAATCATTTTTTCTTGCCTGAAAGTTATTACATCTTGAGATGCCATTTAAATTCAACTCTACCTATTTTTCTATATCTATATA
>JAEOUJ010000169.1 GCA_016839405.1 Candidatus Gerdarchaeota archaeon
ACATAATATTCTAGGTTTACCTTTGTATAATTTATGGCTTATTTTTGGATCAAGCCAATTAGTTCTAGCTCGTTTCAATTTACCTGATTCTTCTAGAGCTTTGGGAATAGTATACATTGAACTAAATACATCTGAAATCCTAACCTTATGATCTCCTTCGTAATGGATACCACGAGTGTGATCCATTTCATTTGTAATTTCCTTCATTCGTTTAAAATTAGATCCATAACCCGATTCGTTACCTAATGACCAAATGAAAATACAAGGAAAATTCTTGTCCCGTTCAACCATACTAACCATACGATCAATGCAAGCTTTAGTCCATTTTGAATCACTTTTTGGTAGGATATTTCTTAATCCATGTGATTCAAGATTACACTCATCCATCACATATAAACCATACATATCACAGAGTTCATAGAATTTAGGATGATTGGGATAGTGACTTGTTCTTACTGCATTAATATTGAATTGCTTCATTAAAATAACATCTTCAATCATCCGCTCGTAAGGTATAGCTCTACCATGTATTGGATCAAATTCATGTCTATTTACACCTTTGAAAATAATCGATTTGCCATTTATGTAGATTTGACTATTCTTTATTTCAATTTGGCGAAAACCAAATTTACTTTGTAAAACTTCGATTATTCTTTTATACTCATCACGTAAAATAAAGATTATATTATACAAATAAGGTGTTTCTGCACTCCATTTTTTAGGTTCTTTTACTTCTACACTAATATCAAATTGAGTTTCAGAACCTGCACCTAGATGAAATTTCCTAGTTAAAACTGATTCTAAATCAATCAAATTATTTTCATCATCATAGAGTGCTACTTCAACTCTAGTATCTCTAATTAATTCATTTGAATAATTCTTTATTTTTATTTTTGTAAATAAAACAGCATTTTTGTACTTTGAATCAAATTCTGAATAAACAAAAAAATCTCTTATATGAATTTTTGGTGCAGCAAAAAGGTATACATCTCGAAATATTCCACTTAATCTCCACATATCTTGATCTTCTAAATAGCTTCCATCAGACCATCTATAAACTTCAACAGCAATTACATTGTCATTTTTCTTAAGATATTTAGTAATATTAAATTCTGCTGGAGTCATACTTCCTTGACTATAACCTACCAATTGACCATTAATCCAAACATAAAATGCTGACTCAACTCCTGCAAAGTGAAGGAAAATTTCACGTCCATTCCAATCATTAGGAATCTCAAATTCTCTTCGATAAGATCCCACAGGATTATAATTATGATCAATTTTCGGAATTTCTCTTCTTTTAGTACTGATACTATAAGGATATTTAATATTGGAATATATAGGTATATCATATCCTTTTAATTGCCAATTACTTGGAACTTCAATTTCATCCCAAAAATTAACATTAAAATTTAATTTAAAAAAATCTATAGGGCGATCTTTTGGTTTATCAACCCAATTAAATTTCCATAATCCATTAAGACTAAGATAATACAATGATTCTTCATGAGGTTTTTGTAAGGCATCTTCTACTGAAGGAAATGGCATTAAGTGACAATGAGGTGGTTCCTTATTTTTACCAATAATCTCACAATTTTCCCAATCAGGTTTTTCAAACATAACTCTCACATTTATCTTAATCATAATTTGGCAATTAAATCGCTTTATGGGGACCTTGTTTTTTTTATTATCTGAATTCATAAAGATTTCTAATTCAGATTTATTTAATTAATAACTTAAATAAATAAAATATTTTCTAATCTCACTATATTTAAAAAAAAATTTCATAAAAAAAATGAATCAAATTATAAAAATTAATTTTAATGCTAATCTCTTTACTAAAAATATGAAAAGTGATTTTTTGAAAAAAGCTATAAAAAGGCATTTTATTGAAACAAAACCTTTGATAGAGCAATTAGCTGATAATTTCTTAGATTCAAAAGCATCTAATGAAACAAGAGAAACTGCAGAAATTGTCTTACATATGATAAGATCAATTGAATATTATTTAAACGGAGTTATCAATGATGTATGGAAACCATTACTTTATACTATTGATATTTATAACACAGCTGGAAAACTAATAACTCTTTATAATGAAATTACAACAGAAATGGAAAAAAATTTTGATAAAATAACTGATGAATTATTAGAAGAAGAAATTAATTGTTTTAATCGACCAGCTACAAAAGGTGAAGTACTTTTTGAAATGCTGGAACATAGTATACATCATCGAGGGCAGCTAACGTTTTATTTACGATTAAATAACATTAAACCGGCAACGATACACTACATAATTTAACATATTAGACTTATTCAATGATATATTAGGTTAAATTAGCTTAAAAAACTAAAAATAGTTTAAATTACTAATACATTGCTATTAAGGTGTGAAAATTGGAAAATACTTTAAAATCAGCTGGTAAATGGAAACAATTATGGCTTATTTTCTTTGTTATTTTTTTCCTTAATATATTCACTTTTTGCTTAATTGTAATTTTAATGAAACCTTTGTGGTACGATATAAATGAATTCTTGATAAATATGATAGGTAAAGAATTTAATTGGTTTGGTATTATATTAGCAATAACATTTCTAATTTTTTGCTATAGCATTTTTCTTGTTGTTTTTTACTCTTTAATAAAGAAACGAAAAGGTATTACTAAACCACATTTAGTAAATATAATTATCCCCTTTCCTATTTTAGTGATATGGAATATTATGTTATATTTTCTAATAACAGAAGCTGGTAATGAAATATCGATTGTAAGAACTCAATTGGAGTATTATAGCCCACTTCTCTGGATTATTTTTCTCTTTGCAATTGGATCATTATTAATTTTAATTATTCCAAGATTAGTTAATAATTATAAGAGAATTAAACATATCAAAAAAGACAAAACAAATGCTATTATATTGATGATTTTATTATCATCAATCTATCTTTCAATGTTTATTTTACCTTACTTTTTGTCCCCATCAAACACTGTTGTAGGAGATTTACCTGATAAACCAAAAATCATTGCTCATAGGGGAGGTTCACATTTAGCACCAGAAAATACTATTGCTGCTGGTGAAATAGCTGTAAAATGGGGAGCAATTGGTTGGGAATTAGATGTATCAATAAGTCTTGATGGGATTTTCTTTTTAATGCATGATTCAACATTAAGAAGAACAACAAATATTGAGGAAATTTTTCCTTCAAGAGCCGATGAATCCACATATAACTTTACTTTTGCAGAACTGCAACAATTGGATGCTGGAACATGGTTTGTTGAAAATGATCCTTTTGGAACTATAAAAAAGGGATGTGTAACAACAACTGAAGCAGAATCATTTAGAGGTGAAAAAATTCCCTCTTTGGAAGAAGCTTTGAATTTTACAAAACAAAATGGTTTGTTAATTGATGTAGATTACTATAAACCACCTTCAAACCATCCTTATTATGAATCATATATGGATTTATTAATGGAACAATTAAATAGCTCTGGTCTTGGAAAGAATATTTTAATGAAAATTTCACATCCTTTAGTTGAAAACATGACAAAAGTCTGCGATCCAGGTGCTATTGCTGATTTACAAGCATCAGGTTGTGAATTAGTAAATACTCATCATGGATTATCTAATGCTCAATTTAAATTATACGAAGAAGCTGGTATAGATGTAATGGTTTGGACTATTGATCAAAAATCTCGTTTCTCACAAATGTGGTGCTTAGGAGTAGATTATGTAAAAACAAATAATTTGCTTTTATTTTATGATTTAGAAAAACCAACATTATATTTTAGAAAAGATGTTTATTTAATTACTATTGGAGCTGCAGAAATTCTAGGATTATTTTGTTTTGCTACTTTAGCTATAATAAATCGAAAAAAAATATTCTGAATTAAGAAGTAAAATACATTGATAAATTCTAAATGTTTTTATTAATAGAATGTCCAATAATAGCATGAAGATTTACAAATAATGGTGAAAAAAAATTGTCCCCAAGATGGAGAATACCAGGTAGAGTAGTTCGAAGAGCAATTAACCGAAATATAAGAAGAGCAGTTAGAAGATCATTTATAAGAAGAAGAGCTAGACGGTGGTTAGTAGGAGGAGCAATTTTATTAGCAATTGCAGGTACTCATCGAGCAATTAAACTAAGAGAAGAAGATGCTCGTCAACTTGAAAATCATTATGGACGTCCTGTCGAAGAATTATCTGAAGATGAAATCAATCAAGGCATGAATTATTATAATATGCAACCTTTAACAATTGATGATGATGATCGAAAGAAAATTTATGATGATGATGACCAAGAAGAAGGCTTTTCATCCCAAGATCAGAAATATTGTATTAATTGCGGTGCAATGTTAAAACGTGATTCTAATTTTTGTTCCTTTTGTGGAACGAAAATTTAGTTTTAAATGAAAAAACCTAATGCATAAAAATAGATGGATTAAGGGTTGGACCCAAATCCATTTAACATATTTTTTAATAAAATATCTAAATAAAAAAGAGAGAATTTTTAAGCAAATCGGTAATAATTTTTAGATTGCATTTGAAATACACTACTAATAGCTATGAAAGAGAATATTGCTCCAAGAAAGAGAAAAAGTATCCCAATAAATTTGCTAGAACCAAGGTCATTATTAATCATAAAACCAATTCCACTCTCAAATTCCTCTACACTACCATCAGCTAATTCTATATCATATCTTATAAATTTGATCCCGTAATAGAATGTAGGTATGATTATTGCTACACATAGAATTACTGCAAATATATAACCTCTTGAAGTTATATTAGCCAATTTTTTCTATCCTCACCCTTAATTATAGTTGGTAATGTGTTATAATTAGTGAACTTATTTATTTTTAAATCCTTTTCAAATAAAAAAAAGAGAGATTTTGTTGCTAGAACAACAATCTAATAATATTAACTAATTTCTCATAAATGGTTTCTTCTAAAATTTATTAGATAGATAATTTGTTTAAGGAAACATCTCCAATACAATTTTTGTTGCTGTTTCAACAAATTTGGGACATATTTTTTTAAAAACACCTTCTTCATTACCTTTCCTTCTGGCTTCGGGATCTCTAATATCAAAACCAACTAATTCATTACAAAAAGGTGCTCCATGTATTTCAATAAATTTGCTAATTAATTCTGATACCTTTTCATAAGTAATAGCTTTATGTTTTGATAAATCATTCTCAAATTGAAAGGTTAACATTCCAATACCCATAATTGCTCCGGTTATAGCTCCACAAATTTCTCCTCTTCTACTAATACCCCCGCCAAAACCAGCAGCTATTTGTGGTAATTCATCAAAAAATAATCCTTTATTTTCCAAAATGGCTTTAGATACAGCTTGAGTACAATTATACTCCATAGCAAAATATTTTCTAGCGTTCTCAATTGTTTCTTCATTCATAATAAAACCTCAGTTTTTAATAATCAGATTCAGGAGGGATCCTTGTACCACCAAAAGCAAATAAGCGAATTATATATCCAGCAACTAAAGCTATAATAAAAATACTAGAAACCAAGTAAACATAATTTAAAGTATAAGATGGATCAATGGATATTTGAATTATAGCATAAATTAAACTTGGTACTGTTATAATACTTACAAGTAGCATAACAATTAATACTGATTTTGCTGATGGTTGGACCATTAAAATCCTCTCGATGAAATCAAACAATATTATTTCTATAATAATTTTATTATCAATAATTAAATATTGATAAGTATTGAAATTACGTAGTTAGAAATTTTAGTATCTCTTCTAAAGGTATGTGATCAGCAATATTCTTACCATAATAAGTATGCTTAATTATTAGGTTTTCAATTAAGAAATCTGCTGGGACGAGATTTATTTGTCCTTCCATTTTACCTATTTTAAAACCAGATTTACGTGCTTTGCGCATTTTACCTGTCATTCCACCAAGAATATATTTCCACCAGGATTTTTCTATACCAAACAACCTATATATCTCCCTTTCTGGATCTGGTATCAATGGAAAAGGAACTTCTTGTTTACCAACATATTTTAACATACTTTCTTTTGGAGATTCAAAGAAAGCAATAATTTTCAATCCTTTTTTCTTAAATTCATCATATTTTTTAATTAGCTGAGAAATTCTTAGATTACATAAAGG
>JAEOUJ010000170.1 GCA_016839405.1 Candidatus Gerdarchaeota archaeon
ATCAAATCTATCTTCACTCATTTTTATTCACCTATTTTCATTTATAATTCACTAAAAGTAATTTCAAAATTATTATTAATAAATTTACTTTGAAATTTCAAAGCTAAAACTTTAGCAATGGGTTCCCAACAACAATTGAATTTTTCAATATCATTCATTGAAATTTCCATAAAATCCAATAAATCTTCAGTTGGCCAGTTTTTAATAACCAATGTAATTTTCTTTTCTTCTTCTTTGTAAATAATCTCTTTTGCTCCTAGAGCCGCATAATTCATAGCAATTGGTTTAGCTACATGAATTAAAGGAGCACCTAACATTGCTTCCCATGATTTAGCTAATAGATTACCTGCTGATTTCGCATAATCCTCAATTGGAATCTTTTTCATTTTAAAGTAATGCAAAGGTAGTGTTAATAAAACAAAGAAATTTCCTTTACGATGTTCATTTAATTCCTCAGGATTAAATCCCATAAATGTTTCTGTCATATTTTTTTCCTCGTGAAGAAATAGTATTTAGATTTCATTATTTCTTTTTAAATAAAGATTTCTTGATAATATAAAAAGCTAAAAATGCTTATTTAGATGTTTAATATTATTTTATGAGATTTAAATGACTGGATCATCAGAAGATAATTACTACTTAAAAAAAGGAAAAATTGCTTTTAAAGAAGGAGATTTTAAACAAGCTATTGAATGTTTTCAAAAAGTTTTAGAATTAAATGAAAACAACATAGATGCTCAATTTAACATAGGTCTTTCTTTTAATGAAATAGGTGATTATTCTAGTGTCATCTTTAATTTAGAAAAGATAATTGAACATAAAGAAGAAGATGCAGTCTTTTGGTCAATTTTAGGAAATGCTTATGATAAACTCAAAAAATATAGTGATGCATTGCATGCTTATAAAAATGCTTACAAGTTATCCTCAATTGATGCTGATAAGGGATTACTTGTTGCCAAAATCGATAATTTAGTTCTCAAAATCGATTATTCAGAAGAATAAACTATGTAAAAAATACTTGAAATTTACTCATGTATTTTTATTAGGAAAATCTTCTTAATCTAATAAAAGGAATTATCGTTACAAGTTAGGATTAAAGAATCGATAAATAGGAGATATTTCATTGACTGATTGCTTAATTTTTCTACATGGACATCAGCCATTTTATAATGAAGAATTTATAGTCAAAGAAATCATATGGCAAAGTTATGGACCATTATTTAAATTGCTTCTTGATCTAAGTAAAAATTATCAATTCAAAATAAATCTATCTTTGACTGGTAGTATTATTCAATGGTTTGAACGATTAAATAATGAATTTCTTCTCACAACTTTAGGAGAACTTTTAGATCAAGAAATTGTTGAATTGTTATTATCTCCTTTTTATCATGCTCCTTTAGTTTTTACTAATGATGGATTCATTAAAGAGCAATTTTACCATCATAGGAAGATGGTTAAGGATTTGTTTGGTAAAGAGATGCGTGGATTATTCCCTCCTGAATTGGTTTTTAGTTCACATAAGAATTACCTATTACAAGACATGGATATAGATTATGCAATAATTGAAGGATCACACGAAACATTTCAGACAGATGATATTGAAGGAATATGGAAAACTGATTCTAAAAAACCTATTTATATTCTGCCCAGAAATCGTGCTCTAAGTTGGCATTTTTCTGATAGCCCATTTCCAAATGCTCAATGGATGTTTGAAAGTATTAATAAAAAATCTGGCCCAATAACAATTGGTTGTGATGTTGAGTGTTTTGGGCATCACAGAGGAGCTGATTCCTTCAAGTTTCTGGATTATTTCTTAAAAAATTCTAAGAATAATAATGTGCATTTATTGCGAGTAAATGATATTGTGAAAAAATATAATCAAAAAGCGTATGTATATAGAGCGGAAAATGTAACTACTTGGGCACGAAGCATCAATGTTTTCTTTCCAAATTCAAAAATCATAGAAATGTGGTTTGCGAAAAATGATGCTGTGTCAACATATTTCAGAGTTGAATACCTTTATTTCAAATTGGAGACCTATTTCAAAGAGAATGTAAAAACTAAAACAGCACTTCAAAATGTCTTTGATAAATTAATAGAAATCAAAATGAAACAATTAGATGATATTCGATGGACTATATATAGAGAATTAACTGATGCTGCTTTATATCATGAGGATTTCTCAAATGAAAATACTTATCATGCTATGCTAGATAAATGTGGTTTTATTAAGAAACAATTATGGGATGTAGAAAAAAAGCTAACAAAATTATTACTTTCTATTTAATTCAATTCCAAAGAGATGGATAATACTTTGGTGAAATACAATACCTGTCATCTTGAGGGGGATCTATAAAATTAAAATCTAATTTTTCAATAAATTGCTCGATTTTTTTCGCTCGAATGAAAACAGAATTATCCATTTTAAATAAATCCTCTTCAATACCAGAGACCTCTATGAAAATTTTTTTCGTTATTTTATTAATATCCATATAACAGAAATTATCTTGTAATATAATCCAACCAGCGGAGTGATTTTCATTATACTCTTTAAATCTAGATTCTTCTGGTTTTGTCATATCAATTTCATAATTTAGTTTATGTAAAATTTCTTTCAAATCAGAACTGTCTTCAAAATGAATTGCCATTAAAAATCTTACAGGTTTAAAATCATTGGGATATGGATACATAGAACATAATCGGAATATCTTCAAATTTTTTGTCCACTTCATAATCACTTCTTTACCAAAAGTAAAAAATAGATGGTCTAAACTCATCAATATATCCTTCCAGTAACTAAATTACATCAAAACTAAATTGAAAATTTTTCTGTAAAAGAAAAAAATTATTTAAAGAATTTTGTTCCAACTAGTGTTTCATGAATTTCTTTCAATTTTTCAGGATTTCTAGGTCTTGACCATTTGGTGTAGAAGAATTCAAAATAATCTTTAACACCAAATTCAGCCAATCTATCTGATGGAATACCTAGGCCAGTATTTTCAAAATCATCATATTGCTTTACAATATTCGCAACATCTTCTGAAGTCATTCTTTTATGTTTATGATAGTGGATAACACCCAATTTTAATCTACCTTTTTTAATGGATGGTTCACTTTTTGCATAGCCTAAACCAAGAGCTAATAATGGGAAGCAAAATTCCTTTGGCAGATTAAATAATTCATAGACTTTAGATAATTCAGCTCTATGAACACTATTAGTAAAAATTGAATCAATACCTAGCGATTTTGCAGCAATAGCAGCTGTTTGTGCAACAAGAATTGCATCTGTACTACCACAAAGATAATCCCAAATATTATCTGGGTTGTATTCGTAATTTAGTTCCTTAGCTGTATCGACTAAACGAGTGAAGTCAATACAGAAGAGCAATCCTTTATTTGCACCATAAAATAGTTTATCTAATATTTCACCATCCTCAACAACTATTATTGAATAATCCTGACGTGATGAAGCATTAGCAGCTCTAACAGCAGAATCCAATATTGTTTCCAAATCATCTTTTTTAATTTCTTTATCAGAGAACTCTCTAATAGATCTTAAACTTTGTATTGTTTCTATTGTCTCATTCATAGAAGTTTATCTCCATTTAAGAGAATATATCCATTGGAAGTGATAACTGATTACTTTTCTCTTTCACCAATGAAATAAATTCTTCTGATGGTAATTTTCCTTTGTATTTTCTATTTATGATTGTATATTTGTCAGGTTTTAATTCATTAATAAAATCAATTAAACCAATGAGATTTCTTTCGGTGTCATTTACATCACTTACAAATTTCGTGTCAATAAATATAACACCTTGAAATATTTTTTTGAAATTTAGAAGCCCCTCTAAAATATCTTTTAAATGTACAACATTCATTGCTTGAGACACAACTCGAAACTCCTCCTCATAGACAGCATTTAAATTACAACCAATGATATCTAGTTTGGCAAATTCTGATTGTACATCAGATCGTGATAATAAACTACCATTTGTATAGGCCATGAGCTTAATATTTGGATATTTGCTTTTAATTAAAGAAACTAATGCTCCAAAGCTTTTGTATAATGCCGGTTCTCCACTGCCCGTAAGCATAATGTATTTTATATCTCCATTTTGAATTATATAATTCTCAATTTCATCAAAAATTTCTTCAGCTGTAAAAAAATCTTGCCGTTCATTTAACCAGGTACTTGTTTTTCCAACCCCACAATAAATGCAATCAAAATTACATGTCTTTTTTGGTGAAAAATCTACTTGTAAAACATCTTGAAAACCAAGTATTGTGGCTGTTTCTTTCACAAATTTATATGTCATTTTTTTTTCTCCTTTTATAAATAGTCATTTTGAAATTCCTATGAAAAATTTCAACAGTCTATTTTTTTATAATTAAAAAAACCTTGAATGAAAAATAACAATAGGACTATTTAAGTGTTATTACATTTCTTTCAGAATGAATACTAAGAGCGGTGAGAATCTTTTTTAACACAATTGAGAATAGTCCAAAGTAATTCCTTTGATTATTTCGAGAGAAGTATAACATCTTTTCTCTTTATGGTGAAATTTAATGTCTGTAGAGGAATTTGAAACAAAACTTAAATCAACTTATCCCTTATGCTGGAAAGATAGACAAAAACTCAATGAGCTTATAGAAGAATATAATCATATTAAAGGCTCTCATGAGGAAACATACGATTCTAAGAAAATGGTAGCTAAAGCTTATCAACTATTGATTGAAAGTGATGTTGAAATTAGTAAAATAATTACTTTAATGAGATTAGCTGTTAAAATTATTAAAAGTTGTAATGGAATACGAAATTAACCTAAAAATAAGGTATACTCCTGAACGCTTGCAATATCAATTCTCTCTTTGAGGGAATGATTTTTGCGAATTGCCATCCATCTACCAATGATGAGTCAAAGGTTTTCCTTTGGCTCATCATTCAATTATTTTAGATAAATTGAATAAATTTTTTAGAATAGAAATTTTAGAATTATATTATAAATTAAACTGCTTTGGTGTTATATTATGACAGAAGAATTGTTTTTACTTGATAGCTATTTAAAAGAATTCGATGGTGAAATCATTGATATTAAAAATGAAGGTCTGCACATTTATTTAGATAAAACAGCTTTCTTTCCCGGTGGTGGTGGGCAACCTAATGATGAAGGTGAGATTATAATTAATAATGAAAAATATAAAGTTGAAAAAGTTGCTCGGGATAAAGAAAGAAATATCTATCATCAATTAGAAAAACCCTATCAAGGATATATAGGTGAAGCAATAAAAGGAGTAATTGATTGGGAAAGAAGATACAACATAATGAGATATCATACTGCATTACATATATTATGCGGTTTGATTTGGAAGGAATTTGGTGCAAGTGTAACAGGTGGAAATATGTCTATAGATAAAGCACGAATGGATTTTAATTTAGAAGATTTTTCTAAGGAGCGAGTTGAATATATTGAAAAACGAGTAGCGGAAGAGGTTCAAGCTGCTCGAGAAGTGAAAATTACTATCCTTTCAAGAGAAGAAGCTTTTCAAATACCTGATCTTATAAGGACAAAGATAAATTTACTGCCACCTAATATCAAAGAAGTTAGAACAGTTGAAATTGTTGGCTTGGATTTACAAGCTGATGGAGGAACACACGTTAAAAATACAAATGAAGTAGGTAATGTGAAAATAATAGAAACCATCAATAAAGGTAAAGAGAATAAAAGAATTGTAATAAAACTTGACTAATAAAAGAAATTTAGATTAGAGGAAAAATAACTGAATTTTATTCAATTACAGGTTCTGGGTCGATTATTTTATAAGAATCATCAATATCAGCTATTTTTTTTGTAGCGTCTTGTTTTTGGTTTGCTATATTATTTGGGTCTGTATAATCATCTCCAGAAATCCCCGATTTATTTGAGTAAATAACTCCCCAGATCATCATTATAGTTAATATTCCAGCACTAAAAAAGATGATATACATTGGTTTTGTGTATTCAGCTACTATTGAAACAATGCCCATTCCAATAATTCTTGCAATTCCTTGGAATAATTGTTGTGTTCCAAATACCCTACCTTGCTTTTCATATGGTATTTGTTCTTGAATTAGTGTTGGAGCTGTAATATTTATCATAACTAATGCTATACCAAAAATAAATAGTATAACTCCCATAGCATAAGCATTTCTAACAAAACCAAAGAACCACAGAAACAATGTTGCCATTAATAAAGCAATATTCAACATTACTACTTTCCGTTTTATGCGACCTACTCGCATCAATATTAATGAAGTTATTATACCTGATATGCCCATAATTGATTGCAATAATCCATACCATGTTTCATCTAATCCCATTTCTCTTTGCAATACTACTATGAATAATACATTAAAAGCTGCAAATGAAAAAATTGTTGCAGCAAAGGCTATCAACATGTACGAAATTTTCGGTGTTTTTCTAATTGTTTTATAACCAATTTTCAAATCATCATAGACACCTTTAACCTGAGCTCGAAAAGTCTCTTCTTTTATTCTTTCTAAACCAGGTGGCTTCTTACCAATAATTAAAATAAAAATAATCATTGTCGAAGAGAAAGCAAAAGTAGATGCATCAAAGATAAAACTTCCAAGATAGCTTCTACCAGCTATTACTCCTGCTAAAACATAACCAATAATTGTAGCAACTTGAAATACTGTTGAGCCCATGGAATTAGCAATAAGTAAATTCTTCCTTTTAACTATTAAACGTGTATAAGCACTCCTTGATGGGAAAAATACTGAAGAAGCTGTTGAATTAAGAAATGTTAAAAGAAACATTGGCCAAATAATATGTATTGGATTTGTATTAATTTCAATAACAGTTTTACCAGTTTCTGTTAAAATTGGAATATAATCAACTATCAATAATCTGTTTAGAAAAAGGTAAATTATAATATATCCAACTGAGGCTGTAAAACTTATTAAATTAGATAACAGCATAATTTTCCTTTGGTCAAATCTATCAACAAAAACACCGGCAAAAGGAGTGAATAAAACAAAAGGAAGAAAGAAAACAATTGATAGAATACCCATTATACCAGGGCTGCCTGTTAATTTGAATAATAAAAATTGTAAAGCTAACCAAGAAACAGCAGCACCAACATTTTGAGTAAATTGAGCCAAAATAAGAACAATAAATGTTTTATTTCGTAGTACTTCAATTGTAGAGGGTACCTCTTGTGTAGTATCATTGACAATTGTACTTGAAACTGAACTAACATGATGTGTGTCTGTCAATGATAATACTCCAACGATTCGATAATTTAAGACATTCTTTTTGTTAAAAAATGTTTCAATAGTTTCAAATTGTTAAACATTCAATGGATTTTTAATTCATAACAATTTTCGCTTGATGATCCTCATAAATTTGTTTATATTCTTTTGCCCATGAATCTATTTCACTGCTATTTTTTGGATATTTCTTTGTAATTGCTGATATTTTTTCAATTGCTTCAGGCAACAAATTGAATCGTGGATTTGGTAATTCTTGCCATATTTCACTTAATTTTTTAGACAATTTAAGTAGTGAATCATATTCCCTTGCATAGAAGATTTTACCTAATGGTAAATATTCATTGGTTATTGCATGAGTTAATTCATCATCAGGCATATTTTGTAAAGATAATCGATAAATATCCAATATTGAATATCTTAATCCATATCTTTCCATTAATTGTATATTATATGACCACATATCTTGTTGATTTAAAGTTTCATTAGGAACTAATTCAGCTGCAAATTTTCCTGCCAAATATCCAGAAGTAAGAGAAGGACTTAAGCCTCCTCCATGAAGAGGATTTACTATTAATCCAGCATCACCAGTTAAAATGATATTATCAGCTACATGATTAGGTATTGGTTGTTTTGTTGGCACAAATCCACCTCCACCATCTATTATAGTTCTTTTAGAAAACCTTGAAGCAATATGTTTTTGGAAAACATTTTTTGGGGCAATTGTTTTAATCCAATATTTCGGTACACCATTACCAATATTCCATTGATTTCCTCCTCTATGAAAGAACCAAATATACCCCCCTCTTGTCTTTTCATAACTAAACTCAAAAATTGCACTATCTTCATATTTTTCTTGTGGACTTTCAATTTCACAAATCTCTCGATAACAGTAATATTGTTCCTTATCAGTTGCTGATGAATATTCCTTGAAAAACCTTAAATCTTCTCGAATCTTGGAATTAAAACCAGAAGCATCAATAAGTAATGGAGCTTTTATTGAAATTGTTTTGTTATTTTCATTAAGTAAATAAATATGCATTTCACCATTTTTTCTTATAATATCTTTAAATAATGTATTATCATATAATTTAACGCTATCAAATGAAATCGCTGTATTTAATAGTGTTTGACCAAATTTATGTCTATCAATAATTGCTAATTGTCCATCAACAGATAATTTATTTTCAATAGAAGGATCAGGAGCTATAATATAGGCATCTTTTATATTGTTTAAAACAACATTATTCTCTTTAATTGGAAATCCCTTATCTTGAAGATACTCAAGATGTTTAGTTCCAATACCATCACCGCAAATTTTTCTACCAATGAATTCCTTTTCCTTTCGATCTATTAATGCAATTTTCTCCAATCCATTTGTTGCTGCACTATAAGTAGCTAAACAACCTGCTGATCCTGCCCCGATAATTATTACATCAAAGTTTTCCATAAGAATTCTACCCACTGAATAGATTTATTCCATTATTCTTCCATAAAAAATCTTTTCCATAATTTATTATTAATAATTAATTTTTGATAATCATTAATCTTAAATTTATGAAGAATAACAATAAAATGTGATATAAAGTATTGTTTACATGAGTGAGGAAATTTGAAATCACTAGTTGTTTACTATTCATTCGAAGGAGATACCAAATTCATTGGTGAAGCTATCGCTAAAGAACTTGGCTCAGATATATTAGAATTGAGTTTAGAAAAAGAAGTAAAAAATAAAGATTATATGAAAAAATACTTGGGAGAAAAACAAGTTTTAATGAAAACGACTCCTTTACTCAAACCTTTTGATAAGAATCCTGCTGACTATGATCTTTTAATTATAGGAACACCAATCTGGTCAGGAACTTATGCTCCAGCTTTAAGATCTTTTTTTGAATCAACAACAATTAAAGAAAAACAGATCGCTTTATTTTACTGCTTTACTGTAAAACGCGGTCGTATCTTTAGACATATGAAAAAAGCATTGAAAGGAAATAAAATCATTGAAACTATAGGATTTAAAGATCCTTTGAAAGAAAATACTAATCTGGCTTTGAAAAGAGTAAAGAATTGGGTTCAGAAAATTACTTCCTGTATGGAAGAAGTTTGCCCTACAATAGAAGAAGATTCTGATAACTAATGATTTTCATCTAGAATTTCATCTGCTTTTGCTTCCATTTCAACTAATAATCCTAGGTATTTATCTTCCATTTTATCTTCAGATTCTTCTATATCAACAAAGAAATTAATTTTATCAACAATTGTTTTAGGCGTCATATCAACCAATTTTTTCGGAATTATTTTAATAATACGTTTTTTATTTTGTTTCAATGTATTTTCATAAATGTAACCTATTGCTAGAAAATGTGATGGCAGTAAAATTAAAATTATAAACCAGAAAGCGATAAAAACTTCTATCTGGAAATTAGTCGTAAATATTTCAATAAAAAATACTATAAAAGTTGTTATTGCTAGAGTTATAGCAGATCCAGTATAGAAATTTTCAAAAAAAGTTGATGCTCCAACAATTTTTGGAATTTCTCTTTCACCTTCTTTTCGTTTTCTTATTGCAATAATTCCCGCATCATTAAGTAACCATAAAGGGGAAATTAAGAAAATAATTAATGGGATACAAATATACCCAAAGAGAAAATAAATTAATGTTAGCTCAGAAATACCAATATCTCCAAGATTAGATCTTGGTAAAAAGAGTTTTTCAACTGTCCAATATCCAATAACAAAACAAAAAAGATAAGGAGATAATCCTCTATTCAAAATTTCTTTGAAAGTAAAGATATATTCATCTGTTTCTACTTTACTATAATTATATCTATTGATTTTAATCAATTTATGAACATATATGTAAAGTGTTGCTATTAATGGATATAATGGATATAACACAAAAAATGCTACAAAGGATAATGACCATAATAGAAGTAATTCCAAAATAATATTACCTGGTAAAAGTTTGAGTATACCTTGTTTACTTTGATTTAAAAGAGGTGTGAAATGTAAACCAATTCCTATTGCTAAATTAGCAATTAATGAAATAGCAATGAAAATTAATAGCAAATAGAGTATTTGCTTTTTTCTCGCTAATTTTTGGAATTTTTCTTTTAATTTCTCCTTTTTCCTATCTTTTTCTAATAAATTATCGTCTAAATTAGTTTTGATATCATTTAATGTGTTATTCTTATCTGACATAATAAATCATTATATTTATCTCCCTAAGTTTTTTAAATTCTATTTTATAACTATCCAGTATTAATTATTAATTACTAATTTAAAGAAAGTCTATTAATTGATTACAAAAAATTATAATGTGATAATGGAAATTAGAAATTAGAGCGCAAATAATTAGAGTGATAACCATTGAGCAAGGTAGAATTTAAGCAACTTTCACCAGCTGATTTCTTTTACAGAAATCGAGAGTTAGCTGGGTTTGATACTCCTGCAAAAAGTCTCTATACAGCTTTTAGAGAGATTGTTGAGAATTCATTTGATGGTGCAGAAATCGGAGGTATAAATCCTGATATATTTGTATCAATAAAAGAACGTTCTGAGGATGTATATACGATTTTTATTTCCGATAATGGTATTGGTATTCCAGGAAATAAAGTACCAAATGCATTAGCTAAATTGTTGTTTGGTGGAAAATATGTGGAACGTCAATCAAGAGGGCACTTTGGTTTAGGAGCATCAATGACAGTTTTATATTCGCAAATAACAACTAATCTTCCGACTAGAGTTCTAAGTTGTACAAAAGGAAGTAAGAATATAGATGAATATCATTTAATGATAGATATTCAAAGAAATGAACCAATTATAAGATTTCATAAGCAATGGCCAAATGACAAAAATTGGCATGGAGTTGCTGTAGAAGTTAATATAGAAGGCGATTATAGAAGAGCTCATTCAAAAATATTAGAATATATTCAATCAACAGCTTTAGTTGCTCCATACGCTAATATAACATTTATTGATGCTTATGGTATATTGTATAAATTTAATAAAACAATTAATGAAGTACCAAAACTCGGTGAAGCTGTTTTACCTCATCCAAGAGGAATTGATACAGAAAAAATGTTAAGATTGATAAGAGTTGCTAGACAAAAATCTATGAGGAAATTTCTTCAAAGTAATTTCCAAAGAGTAGGAGAAAAAACTGCTCAAAGCTTTTTAAAATCTGTTCAAGTTAATCCTGATAAAGATCCTAATAAATTGTCACATGATGAAATAGTAAGAATTGTTCAAGGAATGAATAATTACGAAGAATTTCTATCACCAGAAACGAAGTGTCTTTCACCAATAGGAGAAGAAGTTCTAACAGCAGGAATAATTAAAGAACTTGAACCTGATTTTGTAACAGCAATAACTAGAAAACCACAAGCATTTTCAGGTCACCCTTTTGTAGTTGAAGTGGCAATGGCTTATGGTGGTTCCATTATTGAAACATCTTCTGAACCATCTCTATTTCGTTTTGCTAATCGGATACCATTATTGTATGATCAATATGCTGATGTTTCAGCTAAAGTTATTAGATCTTTCAATTGGCGTATGTATAAAGTACCTGACAATTCAAAACTAGCAATTATAACACATATTGCATCAACAAAAGTTCCTTACAGAACAGCTGGTAAAGAATCTATTTCTGATCGAACTGAATTAGAAAGAGAAGTAAGATTAGCTATGCAGGTTTGTGCTAGGAAATTGCGTGTTTATCTATCAAGAGTTGAACGTGAGCAAAGAACTGCTAAAAGAACTAGTATATTTGAAAAATATTTGCCATATATAGCTAAATTTGCCACAAAATTAAGTGGTTCAAAAAATGTTCCTCCTACAGATTTTATTTCAAAAGGAGCAAAAAAAGAGAATGATGATTAAAGGTGGATAATGTGTCAAAAAGTAAAGCTGGAGATCATGCTGATCAGGTAAAGGAAGAAGCATTTAACAAATTGGTTAAATTAGGTAAAGATGTTTATAATCAATTAATAGAAGAAAAGTTTCCTGAATTTCAAATGCCTTTAAGGACAAGTACTAATATCTATTACGATCAGAAACTCCGACAATATACTGTTGGTAAGAAACGAGTTAAACGTTCTGCGAGAAATGTGCGACATCTTAAACCTTTTTTACAATCCTTATTTGTAGCATCTTTTGCTGCTCGAGATCTTCTTGAAGCAGGAAGAACAAGCACATTAAGAGATCTTTATTATTCTTCTGAATCTGAAATAGCTAAAATGTTTATAGATCAATCAGAATCTGATAATATTATTACTGATGTTGAAGCTATTATTGGTATGGCTCGAGAAGATTTCAATATCTTTCCAGATGC
>JAEOUJ010000171.1 GCA_016839405.1 Candidatus Gerdarchaeota archaeon
ATCCTTGGCCAGAATTATATGATAATCTAAAACCTGTAATAATTTCATCAAATATAAGGATCGTATTATTCTTCTCTGTTTCTTCTCGAATTAATTCTAAGAATCCCTCTTTAGGAGGTATTGCACCACCAGCACCAAGAACAGGTTCCATAACAACAGCAGCTAAATCTTTTCCATGATTTTCTATTATATCTAAAAATGCATCAGAATCATTATAATCAAAGCTAACGATGTTTGCCTCTTCTTGAGTTCTTAATCCTTTAGACTCCATGCCTTTTTCTACTTGCTTTACATAATAGAATAGTGTATCATTGCCACCATGCCACCCACCCCTAACTTTAGCTATTGTTTTTCTCTTTGTATAAGCTCTAGCTAATCTTGTTGCATACATTGTAGATTCTGTTCCAGTTGAACAAAAACGTAATTTTTCTATAGATGGTGTTGCTTCAATAATTCTATCCGCTAATTCTAAAGCCTCTTCATTAACCATACCATAATGATTCCCTAATGGCAATTGATTTTTAATAGCCTTGATAATTGCTTCATTTGCATGCCCTAAAATTGCTGCACCATGAGTAATCCAATAATCAATATAGCTATTATCATCAACATCATAATACATTGAGCCTTTGGCATACTTAGCAAAAGGTGGACATAATTCAAGTGGAGTCATATGAAAATCTCTAATATTATGAGATACTCCTGCTGGAAATTGCATTTTAGCTTTTTTCCATAACTCTATCGATTTCTTATGATTTTTCAAATATTTTTCTTTTTCATTTTTCAACCATTCTGTCAAGTAACTCACTTCTTGATTTTTTTTAAAAAGTAATAAAATCAAATAAGCTTGATTGTGTTTGCTTTTTAATTTCTAATGGATAACCATCTAGCTTTTCATAGAAATTCTTTACTCGAGTTGCTATGATGAACGAGATATTATCCTTTTGCTGATTAACAATTTTAGCTAATAAATCCAATCGTGTTGGATCCAAAGCAGCTTCTGGAGAATCTAATATGAGCATCCCATGTGGTATGATTTTATTTTCAATAAGAAAGTGGAAAATTGCTATACGGAAGACTACATCTATGAAATATCTTTCGGACCAAGACATTGCTGCAAAATCCCTATTTGAATCATCTTTTGTTATTGTAATTATACGAGTGTCTGTATCAGCCAACATACTATAACCGAAGATTTCTTTTGTTGTACGAGTAAAATTATTTAATATATGTTGCAATTCTTTTTGTTCTGGTAATTCTTTTTCTAAACGCTCAAGTTGCAGATTATATTTTTCTAATTCGGAATTTACTCTTTCAAGATTAACCTTTAAAAGACCGATACTTTCATCTTGATTAATCATTTTCTCTTGTGCAGATAAGCTACCAAGTTCACTACTAATTCGTTCTATTTTTTGATTTATTTCTTCAACCTTTTTTTGCAATTCTCTTCTTTTCGTATTATTTGTTGTAAGTTCATTTCGTAAATCTTTCAAATTTTTTGTAATTGCTAATTCCTTGTTTTTATTATTAGTAATATCTTCATCATAAGCTCTAAGCTCATGAGTTGTTTTTTCAATTTCTTTTTTAATATCCCTCGTTTCACTAGATGATTTTATTTGATGATTCGTTATGGTATCTTTAATATTTGATGGTATTTTTTTCCAATCTGTACCGCAAACTGGACAACCAGATCCCATTCTATCTTCCCAATTATTGAACACAGAACTTCCACATAATTCACAATTTTGTTTTTTCTCCCAATTATTCTTTATTGTTTCATAATTTACTTTACCAAGTTTTTTATAACCTTCAAGTTCTCTTTCTAATTTGTCTAATAAGGTTATTAATGAATAACGACTACCCTTTAATTCATCTTGTTTTGCTCGAACTTCCAATAAATTTTCTTGATCTCGATCTAGTTTGTCAAATATTTTTTGATCACCTTTTTCTAATTTATCTAATTCCATCCACATTTGTTCTAACTCTTTTTTAAATTTAGATGAATCTCTTTGCAATTCTCCTTGTCTAGCACCTAAATTATCCAAAATGTCAGCAGAGGAATCTGCGCCTGCAAAAATAATCTCCATTTTCTCTAGTTGTGTTTCTATTTGCCTTTTTTTATTTTTTCTCATATCAATTTGACTTTTTGTTTCACCTATCTGATTTCTTAATTTGATTGTTGTTGGGGTTTCCATTCGAATTGTTTTATTTAACAATTCAAAAAAATCCATTAAATTTTCTTCACCAGGTGTTCCCAGAAGATTCAAGTCATTTTCTCTTTTGTAATAAACACCTTCAAATAATTTTTGAACTTGCTCCAAAAGCAAATTGGTTTTAGAAAAAAGAAAATCAGAATACATATCTTTAGTATGAGCTTTGTTAGAGAATTTTGATGAAGATACCCTTGTTCGAGCTCCAGCATCTGTAAATTCATGTAAAATAGAAGTTTTATCATCACCAAAAACCCATTCAGATTTAACATAAGCTGATCGATCAACTCGCTTTTTAGAAAAAATATTCCAAGCAAATGCATGAGCATCTCTTACAAGTGAATGTTCAATTAAATCTGTTAATGTTGTTTTTCCAGATCCATTTTCAGCTAGGAATTTATTGATTCCTTCCTTAAAGTTGATTTTTTCTATTGATTTCTCGCTTAAAGGAAGGATTTTTGAAAATTCAAGTAACTTCAAAACAGGAAGCATTTATTTCACCATAGGTTTTTAGTTTTTAGCAATAATGAATAGTTTTCAAATCTATAAATCCACATCATTTGCTTTTAGTTTTTTTGCTGATTGTGTGTAAATAATCAACAAATTACTATTGATTTATTCTTTTATGAATTAATCTACTAATAGTAAGTGAACTTTTTTAAATAAATGTGATTCCTTTTCTTTAATGAATGAGAATAATTCTGAAAATAAAAAAATCAATGTTCTTAAATCAATAATTATAGGATTAGGAATTGGTTTAATACAGGGAGGTATTTGTGGAATTTCTGGCCTTCTTTTATCTTTGATTAATGAGTATGCAATTTTTGGAGTTGTTGTTTTATGGTTGATTTTTGGCTGGATAACAACTTACATTATCAAAATTCATACTATGGAAATATTAACCGTTTTAATATCAGGAAATATACTTTTTTTCATAATATTATATATCTCGGGCATAAGAATTTGGTTTATTTTTATGATTTTAGGTGTTTCAATACTTTTTTGGGGAATTAGTTTTATAACAAAATTAATGTTATATCCTAAAACAAGTAGTGATAAAACCATAAATGAAGAATTAAATGAAAAATAAAAACAATAAAAATAATATTAAATTACAATTTTGATGAATGTTATAGAGTAAGGTGACTATTGTGACAGCTTTAAATCTTGAAAAAAATGATTTTAAACTTTTAAAAAAATTTCCAGTTATACCCCGATTGATAATAGGTGTCTTTTTATTTATCCTAGGAATTATCGCGCAAATTTTTCTACCTGATACTAATGGAATATTTCCATTTGAATTACAAGAAATAAATTTCTTATCATTTATTTTAGGATTTATTTTACTTGCTTGTGCAATTGTTATCTTATTTCCAGAGCGATTAATTATTTCAGAAAAACCTCAATTATCTGAGGATAAACCTTTCTGGAAAGATGCTCAAATGAAAGATCTTTCCAATCTTTTCAATTATTTGAACAATCGTGAGAAAAAAGAAAAATCTCGTGCATATTTCTTTGATTTAACAAAACCTAAAGGAAGATGGATCTTTATTTCATTGCTTTTATTCATTCCTTTGGTTTATTTTATTCCACTAGCTTTAGCAAATAAATTATTTGCGTCAACAAGTATTTTTATTTTTGATATTTATCTTCTAGTAATTCCTTGGTGGTTTGTAATAAGAATTGAAATATGGGAACATGATTTATTAAGAAAGATTCTCTTTTATTATCAATTTACAAAACAAG
>JAEOUJ010000172.1 GCA_016839405.1 Candidatus Gerdarchaeota archaeon
AAAATTACCTGAAGAAACTTGGGTACATTCAACCTATTTTTGAAAACATTTCATACAAATGGTATATTGATGCTGGTTTGCACAAAGATATTGATATTTATTGGACATATTATACTTTTGATTGTGAAGTAGCAGCTTATAGAAAAGATGGTACTGAAAATCCTTATGGTTATCGTAATATTTATTCGCTCAAAAAAAGAATGGATGAAGATGAACCTGATAGTGGTTGTGGTTTAAATTTCCGCGGTTCTAATGATATTATTCTCATGCATGATTATCCTGGTATTGATGATCTTTTCATTCCTTTAATTAATGCCTTAATAACAAAAGGCATCTATTTCAAAAAACCAATTTTTAGTTTCTAATTCTTCATTTTATTTTTTTCAAAATCCTTTTTACTACTTCTAAATAAAAATTTGTTACCTTGTAAAATGATTCCAAATTCAGCCATTCATTATTTGCATGAACATTTCCACCATCTGGTCCAAAATCAAATGTTGGTATTCCTTCTCGAGAAAAGTATCGAGCATCTGATGCTCCACCCATTTCCACAATTTTTGATGGCAATTGGAATTCTTTTGATACTTCTAAAACAGTTGATATTAACATAGTATCTTTTGCTGTATTTACCATTCCTTGCCCTGGTTTGAAAATTAATTCAAATTGCTTCTCACCAAATAATTCTGTGCATATTTCATTTAACGCATTTTCAACTTGTTCGTAATTTTGTGTCATCGCTCTAATATCTAATCCTAATTCCCAGTGATCCTCCCTTTCAAATAATAGGTTTGGTCCTATTGTTATACCATAAGTTGAGAATTCAGTTGGAAATTGAGTATTAACTATATATCTTAAATTTTCAAATAATGTTGTTAATCCCTCATCATATTCATGTTCTATTATATCTTTATCTTCTGTTGGTTCAATAACAGTTAGAGTACATTCATCCGGCACGACATTCCCTTTTATGAACTTCCCTTGACAATCTATTACCTTCAAATAATCCCAAGATACATCAACTGATGCTTTTATCATACAATGGATATCTGCACCTCTATTTTGATAAGCTGTATGTCTTCCATGTTGTTCTGATGTGAATTTTCTTTCAGTTTTTATTCCTGTTGCTTTTGTTTTTTTCTTTGGTATTTTAAGTGTGGCGCCCATAGCATTTCTTCTTCGAGAAATAATTACTTCACCTGCCCCATCTAAGTTCATTACTGCATCTGGCATTCTGCTAAACTTCTTCATATAATTTCCAGCACTATGAACCCCTCCAATTTCTTCATCCCCTGATAGTTCAAAACAAACAGTTATTTTTTCTAAATCTAATTTTTTTATTTCCGGTAAAATGGTCATTATTGAAGCAACATTGTTTTTATTATCAATAACTCCTCGACCGTATGCAGTTGTGTCTTTAATTACCATTTCAAAAGGATTGGTTTCCCAGCCATCACTGACTGGTACGACATCAAAATGAGCCATTAGTAATAGATGAAAATCCCCTTTGCCTGCTTTCCCAAAAACAGAATAATAACCATCATCTTCAAAAATTTCAGATTTTATGCCTTTTTCTTTCAAATAATCAACAATAAAATTTGGGCAATCTCGAGGCGATTTAATATTCTCATTTGGAATATTAACTGTATTAAAACTGATTAATTTCCTTAAAAGTTCTATTAGTTCTTGCTTGTTAATTACATTCATACTAAATCACTTTTTTAGACAAAATTTACTTTACATTACTATTAATAGATTTTATTGAAAAGAGTGAGTTTAAGCATAACAATTTTATTTTCACTTGTAGACTTTCTTTTGAGGAATTAATAATGACTATGAAATTAAAATTACTTGGCCATGCTTCCTTCAAGCTTTTAGTTGATGACAAAGTTATTTACATTGATCCTTATGGCGGAGATGATTCAGAATATCAAGAAAAAGCAGATTTAATATTATCAACACATGAACATCTAGATCATTCTGAACCAAATAAAATTGCAATAGCAAGAGATGAAAACACCATTATTCTAACTTCATCAAGGAATAAAAATAAAATTGAAGGAAAAGTTATTGCTATTGATCCCGGAGAAAAACAAGAAGTAAAAGGTATTACTATACATGGTGTCCCAGGTTATAACGTTAGGCGCTTTAGAGAGGAAAACATTCCCTTTCATCCAAAAGGCATTCAAACTGCTTTTATAATTGAAGCTAAAGGAAAACGCATCTATTTTGCAGGAGATACTGATTTTATCGAGGAAATGAAAAATTTGAAAGATATTGATATTGCCATGCTTCCTATGGATGGTAAATACACAATGGATCCTAAAGAGGCTATGCAAGCTGTTGAAGCTATTAAACCAAAAATGGTTATACCAATGCATTGGCGTGATAAAGATCCTGAAAAATTCAAATCTGATGTTGAAACAAAACACCCAGACATTAAAGTAACTGTCATCAAACCAGGAGAAGTATTCGAATTTTAAGCTATGTTTTTCTCTTTTCCTTATTTTTATTTTCATTCATTTTTTTCTTATCAAAATAAAATGGTTTAATAAGCTAAAAGTTCCTTTTTATTATTAGAGAAAACTAAAGTAGAGTTGTTTTGTAGAATGAAGAATATACCAGATGTAATTTTAGCACGAGAAGCTAACTGGATGTACGAAAAAGGTCGTGGTTTTGAACCCTATAAAGGAGACATGACTCGGTGGCGTGGTCTAATTCCAGGTCGTGGTGAGTTCAAAGAACGTTTCTTTACTGTTGAAATCGAAATGCTAGATGGTTTCCCAGCTTCACCACCTTTAGTGAAAATGGTATCTGAGGTTGATCACCCTCGAGTGAAAAAAGGCGGTATAATAGATTTATGGATTGTTAAGCGTTGGAGCCCAGAATACCATTTATTCCAAATAGCTAACTCCATTAAAGGTTTATTTGCTCGTGAACCCTTAAGTCCAGCAAGACATTTGCTTGAAAAAGGAGCTAAACCAACAGCTGTACCAGCTAATGCTTTTGAAGTCTACAATCGTCAGAAGGTTCAATTAGAAGAGGTTTTGAAAGAAAAAGAACAAGAAATTGCCCGTGTTAGAGCAGCTCTAGCTGGACGGTCATCTATAGATCGTTCTTCTGAACGTGAAAAATATCTTAATAAACGTAAACTTGAACTTGAAGAAGAAATATTTGATGTTGAAGAAAGATTTCATTGGGCAGATATTTCAAGTGTTGATTTTGCTAAAGAATACCTTCGTATACGCACACAATTGCAAGTAATAACTTTAGCTAGTCAAGGTTAATCTCAGCTTTATTGCTGAGTTTCTATTTATTTTTAAGTTTCATTTTTGATTTTCTAGTAAAATTAAAAAGTTCTTATTTTTGTATTGTTTATGTTTGAGAATTATTAGAGTTGTTAAAATGATTGTCATAATATTAGCTGCGGGTAAAGGCAAGAGAATGCGACCTTTAACTGATACTAGATTAAAAGGCTCTCTTCCAATTCACAATCAAGCCTTGCTTTTAAAGTTGGCTGATATGCTTGATATGACTAATATTATGGATAAATTAGTGCTAGTTATTTCTCCTTGGCAACTTGAAGATATGAAACAGCTTTTTCAAAAAACACCTTATTTTTCTAAGGTTAATTTTGCTATTCAAGATCCTCCTAAAGGAACAGGTGATGCTGTCGCACAAGCAGAACCATTCATGGATGATGAACAACAATGTTTAATTCTTAATGGTGATATTCTTGCACCAATTGAAGAGATTATTCCAAGATTATTGACCCATCATAAGAAATTAAAAACAAGTTGTACAATGACTGTTTTTCCTGGAAAAAATAAACGCTATGGATTATTGCAAATATCAAATGATGGTCGAGTTTTAAAAATTAAAGAAAAAGCTAAGAGTGAAGAAATAACAGATGAAATAGGTTATATTAATGCAGGAATTTATCTATTCGAACGTGAAATTTTCGATATTATAAGGAAGACTCCACTTTCTGAACGTGGTGAGTATGAAATTACTGATTCTATTTCAATTTTGGGAGAAAAAGGACCTATTGGGGCAATTATAACAAATTCTTGGTTGAGCATAGAAAACCCAATTGACTTATTTGAAGCTCAAAAATTCATCAAACCCTCAAAGCATATAACGAACATGCAGTTTCATTCTGGTGAGGAAATTGGTTTTAAAGCAGCTGAAGATATTTTTATTGACGAAGATACTTTAGTTGATTTTTCTAGTATTACAATTAAAGGACATGTCTTAATTGGTGAAGGTACACTTATTGAAACGGGTTCAAATGTTGGACCTAATGTTTATATTGGTCGTAATTGCGAAATAGGAATGAAATCGTCATTACAATATTCTTTATTATTTGATTTCTGTCGAATTGAAGATTCCTGTGAGATATCTCATCTCATAGGAGGGGAGGAATTACTCATTGGCAGTAATACCAAAATAAAACCAGAAAAAGATGAATATCTAATACTTGGTGGTAAAACGATTATAGCTGCTTCTGTAGAAATTTCTACTGGAGTAAAAATAAAAGCGCATTCGGTTATTAAAAAAGACACAAAAATAAAATCTGATTATTAATTTGCTATGGTGGAAAATATAATGAACAATAAACAAATAACTATTATTTTTGATTTTGACAACACTTTAGTTAAATCTAATATAAATTTCCCTGCTATGAAGATTCATATGGCAAGAGCTATGAAAGAGTTTGGTTTAGATTTTGGCCCTGAAGAAGAGATACCAATGAGATATACTGCTGGGAATATTATAGATGAAGCTGCTAAATATGATGAAGAAAATGAGACCACATTAACTAAACAATTATGGGAAATTGTTGAAAATTTTGAACGCGAGGGAATGAAAAATCTTAGTGTTGAAGAAGGAGTTTTTACAATGTTAAAGGAATTAAAAGAAAATGGAATACAAATGGCAATTTTAACAAATAATTCTAGGGAACCAACTTTAGAGGTATTAAATCGATATTCAATAAGCAATTATTTTGATCTTGTAATTGCTCGAGAAGATGTTACAAAGATGAAACCAGATAAAGAGGGAATAGAAATAATCATTAAAAAATTATCTTGGAATCCTGAAAGTGTTATATTTATTGGCGATTCATGGGTAGATGGTGTTGCAGCTAAAAACGCTAATATTCGTTTTATTCTATATCGGAAAGATAAATTAAATCCTGATAAATATGACATTAAAATTTGGAAACATTTAACCAAATTAGAAGACTTGCTTTCTATTATCTATACTTCCTAATTTTTTGTGTTTTCTTCTAACCATTTAATGTACTTATGAATTCCATCATATATTCCGATTTTTGATTTCCATGAAAGCATTTTTTCTGCTTTTGCTACATCAACAATTGATTTTTTAACATCACCAGCCCATCCTCGTTCTCCACCTGTATAAACAAATTTAACATCTGTTAATGCCATTGTTTTAACTATTGTTTCAGCAATTTCATTAACTGTTAAAGTCTCAATAGAGGCAATATTAAATGCTTGATGACCACTTATTGTAGTTTCTAATGCATTTATATGAGCATCTACACAATCATCAACATGAAGGTAACTCTTTACTTGAAGGCCATTACCAAGAATCTCTAACTTTGTGGGATTTTCCTTTAATTTTCTAAAAAAATCGTACATTACACCTTTTTTTGAGGGAGGTCCAAAAATATTACCAAAACGAAATGAAATAGCTTCCAAATCATATAGACTTGAAAAACTTGAGATATATTGTTCACAAGCAGCTTTTG
>JAEOUJ010000173.1 GCA_016839405.1 Candidatus Gerdarchaeota archaeon
AACCTCTCTCCCCTATTTAAACTCCCTTTTCCCGCGACGGGGGCGTTTTGGGCCTCCGTCCGGTTTTGATTTGGTTAAAAAATATTGCGTTTGCAAAAAAACAAATTCTATATAAAAAATTATGAAATATCAAGAATAACTAATTAGAAGAATTTGTAAAAAAAATTACATATTTACCTAGATAACATATATAAGTTTGAGGTAACAAAATAAACTTGTATTTTATTTTTTGGGGGGTTAAAAAACCTTGAAAAAGAAACAATTAATAATCGTTTTAATTTTGTTATCTAATTTAGCAATAACTCCAATTGGAGTTAATTCAATTAATGAGCACGAAAAATTGGACATTGTCTTCTATCCTGAAGCAATGGGTGTTTCTGTGAGGTGGAATTTTGCTACTTCACATTTCAATATAATGGGTCCTTGTGTTGTTGATCTTGACAAAAATGGTGATTTTGAAGTTTTATATCCATCATTGGATGGTAGACTTTATTGTATTAATTCAACTGGTTATCAAGTTTGGAATTATACAACTGGTAGTTATATTATGGCATATCCATCAGTAGTAGATTTAGATGCTGATGGTGATTTAGAAATCATTTTTGGAACAACTGATGAGAATAGAACATTTTGTTTGGATCATTTAGGCAATCATTTATGGAATTACTCAACTGAATACCCTATTTATAGTCAATATACTATTGGGGATTTGGAGAATGATGGTATTTTCGAGATACTATTTGGTTCGTATGATGGGCAAAATGGTGACACTATCTACTGTGTAAATTATACAGGTGGTCTTAAATGGAAGTATGTTGCAAGTGGCACCACTTTTGGAGGTCCTTCATTAGCAGACCTTGATGATGATAATACCTTAGAAGTAATATTTGGTTCTGGAGATCACTATATATATTGTCTTAATCACCTCGGAGTTCAAGAATGGAATTATTCAACTTCTAAGAATATTCGTGGTTACACATCAATTGCAGACATAGATGCAGATAGCAAACTAGAAATCATAATATCATCTAATGATACGAAAACATATTGCTTAGATTACCAAGGGAAATCAGAATGGAATTTCACTCATGGATTAGGAGCACATGGGAGTTCACAGGCAATAGGAGATCTTGATAATGATGGTACTTTAGAAATTATTTGCGTGCTTGCAGGAACTTATCTTCCATTCTATTGTCTTGATCATCTTGGTGGTGTAGAATGGTCGTATTCTGGTGGAGCTTCACATCAACCAAAAATTGTTGACCTTGATGGTGATTCTACAATGGAAGTTATATGCACAAATGCTTCTAATTATTTGCTTTGCTTTAGTCATAGCGGAACAATAGAATGGTCTTATGCTGCTAATAATCTTATAGATGCATTTTGTGTAAGAGATCTTGACAGTGATGGTATCTATGAAATTATCTATGGTTGTAGGGATAACAATATTACTTGCCTTGAATTAACAGGTGTAACACAATCAGGTTATGCACCATGGCCAACTTTTCAGGGTTCTGTTTTCAGAACTGGTCAACCTGATAGCGATTCCGATTACATGGATGATCTAACTGAGACATATTATGGAACCAATCCATTAAACGATGACACAGATACTGATACTCTTTTTGACTGGGATGAAATTTATTACCATGAGACTGATCCTACTGATGCAGATAGCGATAATGATGCATTAACTGATGGCGAAGAAATAAGCACTTATTTGACTGATCCAAATGATGTTGATACTGATGATGATACTCTAGAAGACGGTGATGAAGTAAATCTATACTTTACTGATCCATTAGTTTCCGATTATGATCTGGATTCTGATTTAGATGGCTTAAGTAACGTAGATGAAGTAGATACCCATAATACAGATCCGCTTGATGATGACAGTGATGATGATACGATTCTCGACGGAGAAGAAGTTGTAATTGGAACGGATGGTTTTATCACTAATCCAAATAATGCTGATACAGATGGAGACTCGTATAATGATAATGTAGAAATCACAGAGGGAACAGATCCAACCGATCCAAATGACTATCCTGGAGCAACAACAAGCCCAAGTCCAACACCAAGTACTACTGATACATTCACTTTGTTTGGGGGTTTGATAGCTTTCTCAATTTTATCCTTCTTTGCTGTTGCGGTAGTAGTTTTTATTAAATATAGAAAGAAGTAAATTTACTTTTTTTGCTTCATTTCTTTTCCTTTTTTTAATTTGTGTTATTGATTTTGAGTTTATGTTTCTCTGTTTACTAATTAATTCTTGCGAAAAAAACATGAATCCCAAAAACATAGAATACCTAGGAGAATCTATTCCAATGGCTAAAATAAAGATTGGATTTCTTACTATTGGTCAATCTCCAAGGACAGATATTATGACCGACATACAATATCTAATACTTCCCAATATAGAAATTATTGAAATGG
>JAEOUJ010000174.1 GCA_016839405.1 Candidatus Gerdarchaeota archaeon
CACTTAAAATAAGTTCTTTATCTTCTTTTGTTATTTCTAATGATTTAATCTTCTGAATTATATTTTTCAAGTTGTCATAACCAAGTGGAGAATCAGAACCCATTATTATTTTATCCGCACCAAAATTCCTTATTGCTTTTAAAATTCTTTTTTTGTTAATAATGTAATATGTTGATGTATCAAAATAAATATTATTTAATTTTGAACCATATCTTATAACTTGTTCTAAACCCATCATATGAGCTATAATAAAATTAGTATCAGGATTATCTTTGGCTAAAGAAACAAATCTTTTAACCTCCTTTGCATTATATATATGTATAAAAATGGGCAATTTTTTTTCTGAAGCAATTTGACTTAATATTTGAATTTCTTGTCCATTATTTTTAAATGGGATAACACATTGATGCAGCTTTAATCCTTGAAATTTCCATTTCTTGTAATAATTCAATAATTCATCTTCATAATTTTCATTTTTGAAATTAACCCAAAAAAATTGCAGTATTCTATTAGGTTGAGCCTTTCTCATTGAATAAACATGCTGATTTCCAAATTCTCTATCAGTGAATTTTCTATGAAAGTAACGCAAGAATCTATTAGAAAGAAATTGATTTGTTGGATTTGTTGTAATAAAAGATTCTCTTATCTTTGGTTTTCGGGGTTCAACAGAAGGATCACCACCACCAGGGCAAAGAATTACTTTTTCAACTCCTAATGAATCCAATAAAGGAATCAACCTCTCCAAATTACCAAATTCACCTATTGCATGAGCATGTCCATCAATAATCATATAAATTCACTGTTATTATTTCTTGTCAGATTATGATTTATTATTTGAATTATCTTTACTAATTTCAGAAGTAATTAGTTCTGGATGAACAAAAGCAAGCGCATCTTTTATTTGTTCCTTTGAAGGATTGATATCTAAAAATGCAATTATTTTTTCAATAGAATTCTCAGAATCCTCTATTAAATCAATTAAATTAATTCTTATATGCCGTTTATCCTTAACGAAATTATCAATTCGATCATGACCATTTTTCGTTAATTTTACTAAGAAATCAAATTTCTTATAAAGAAAACCTTTTGTTATTGTTGTCCAGATAGTTCTGAAAAACAAAACTAACCATTGATGTGGTTTAAAATAAGAAAATTCGGTTTTTATTTCAGGCCACCAATTATCTAATTTTCCCGCTCGAATTTGAGAATTAGCAATGCTTTCAGGATCACGATAGAGAATAATATAATAAGGATTGTTAAAATGGTGATGAAAGAAGGGTAGTGTATAAATTAAAACGGCTTCTTTGAAACCCCATAATTCTCTTTCTGATTCACGAATAAGTTTAACTAATTTATTTTCAAACTTTTTAACAGCCTTTTCAACTCTTCGATCTTCATCACTAAATCTATTAGAATAGTACATTAAACGTTTAGATTTGAATAAAATGTTATGAAGAATTTTCAGAAAAGCTTGATTTTCATATGAGCCAAATTTATTTTTATGTTTACTCATAGTAAGATCTGATTCAGGTCCCATCCAAACTCCTAAGCGATGTAAAATACCTGCTAGTAATGACGAACCACTTCTAGGTTGTGTTAAAATCAAAACTGTTTTCATTAGGCATTCATCTATCTTAATTAATACAAGACTTACTTCAAAGTAAGATGTCAAACTTTTAAGCTTTCATTATATTTTAACTTAATGTTTACTAATCTGTTAATATCTTGTGTCATTAACAAAGTTTCAAGCGGATATAAAAATTCAAATATGCTAATAGTTTTTTTAAGTAACATAAGAATAAAAAAAGAAAAAAGGAAAAATCAACAATGACATGGAAAACTACGAAGAAAATTATACTTTATTCGGTAATTACTGTTGTAGTTTTTTCTGTAATGTTTCAATCAGATATGATAGATAGTAATAATTTACAGGAAAAAGAATTCCAAGATTACGACACTATATTAAATGAATTAGGATTAAATCCAGTTCAAGATGTCGGATTGTTTACTACACAGAGTAGTATTCATAATTACTCCAAAATAGGAACATTTGATGATACTGGAGTAGCATATAATGTTGTTGTTGATGGTAACTATGCTTTTCTAGCTGATGGCAATAATGGATTGAGAGTACTAAATATAACTGATAAAACTAATCCTAATGAATATGGATATTACAAAAATGGTACAGCTATTTGCTATGATGTAGCAAAAGTGGATGATTACTTATATTTAGCATATGGTTTGAATGGATTAGTGATACTAGATACTAGTATAAGTCTAATTGCACCACCTGTTGTTGCAAATATTCATAGCAATAAATTCGGTGGTTATGCTTGTAATAGTATAGAAATTGATGACGATAGAAATTTCACATATGTAACATGTGGTTCTTATGGTTTAGTATCTATTGATATTAAAGATCCATCCAATCCCAAAATACAATCAGTTTTCTCAATAGGAGGAGCTAATTTTGTTGATTCGGATGCATATACTTCTCTTGATAGACCTTATGTATACATTGCTGATAAAAACTATGGAATGCAAAAAATAACTTTCTCAGATATTGATAATAGGCAAGGACCATATTTATATGGTAATGGTTATGCATCTGGTTCATCATTGTCAATATATGTTTATAACGATTTCAATGGATTCTTAGCTGATTATGGAGGATTTGTTATACTATCATTACAAAGTTATCCAAACATTAACGCCCTTGATACCTATAGTGATGGAAATCATGCCAATGGAATTTGTATGACGAAAGACACTGCATTTGTTTCATATGATTTTGATAAAGGCGTGAAAATATTTAATGTAACAGATAGAAGCAATATCATCTATGTTGGACGATATGATGATCCTGGAGATGCTTATAGCATAGAAGTTGTAGATGAATATGCTTATTTATGTGATGGAACAAGTGGTTTGGAAATTATTTTATTAGATTCAGATAGCGATGGACTTTATGATGGCTATGAAATATATGAAACATTTACAGACAAAGACGATCCTGACACAGATGATGATAATATTTCAGATGGAGATGAATTCTATGGTTTTTATGCTCCAGATAATCCTTATGCTGATGATACTAATGATTACTTCAAAAATTTAGATCCATTAAATAATGATACAGATTCAGATTTAATTGATGATTATGAAGAAGCTGTTTTGGGCGTAGATTCATATTATACCGATCCTGAAAATAATGACACAGATTATGATATGCTTGATGATTATGAAGAGATACATAATTATCTCACAGATCCAACAGATTCAGATACAGATGATGATAATGTTTCAGATGGTGAAGAGATTCTTGATCATGGAACTAATCCTTTTTTAGTTGATACAGATTTTGATGGTATGGATGATTATTTTGAGATATTTTATGATTTAGATCCATTGGTAGATGATGCTGATTTAGATAAGGACTCTGATCTACTTTCCAATATTTATGAATACAATGTTTCTTTTACTAATCCGAGTGATAGTGATTCAGATAATGATTTACTAACTGATGGTGAAGAAATTCTTGGTTATTACATACCTACTCATACACATGCAAATAGTACAGGTTATATTGTAACTAATGCTCCTTTAATTGCTGATGCAGATTCAGACGGTTTGAAAGATGGTGAAGAAGTATTAACATATGATACTAATCCCCTTGATGCTGATTCTGATGATGATAATGTCAATGATTTTGCTGAATGTGTTACTTATTTAACAGATCCAAATGATGAAGATACAGATGATGATACACTTGATGATTGGTGGGAAACTCACTATGGCACCAATCCATTACTTGATGATAGAGACAGTGATCCAGACAACGATCAACTAACCAATCTTGAGGAATATGGTTATGGCACAAATCCAACTAAAAAAGACACTGACGGAGATGGTATAGATGATAAATGGGAACTTGATAACTCTCTAAATCCTTTATCATCCTCTGATGGTTCTTTAGATAATGATGAAGATGGATTATCTAACTACGAAGAATATCTAATTAATACCAATCCTCATGATGAAGACACAGATCAAGATGGTATGGATGATCTCTGGGAATCTGAGAATGGCACTAATCCTCTTATTGATGATGCTGATGAGGATCCAGACGAAGATGGGTTGACTAATATTAATGAAATGATCTATAATTTAGATCCTTATGATGAAGATTATGACAATGATGGTTTACTTGATGGACTTGAAATTGAAATTGGCACAAATCCAAGAATTCGTGACACAGATGGCGATGGTTATTCTGACTATGAAGAATATATGAAGGGCACAGATCCACTTGACAAAAATAGCAATCCATTCCAAAAGAACAGAATGATTTACATTTCTATAGGCTCTTCTATTGCTGCTGGTATTGTTATTCTTCTAATTGTGTTTTTCATTTTCTATTGGTCGTCACGTCCAGAGCAAAAATTGTTCCGCTTTTTGGCTAAGCAAAAATTACAAGGGATAGAAAGTATTACACTAAAGGAATTAACTGAACACCTCGACAAACGCTTGAATAAAGGTGATATTAAACAACTTGTCAATGAATTCTCTGATGTTAAGAAGATTACTCTTAGTGGCAATCGAGTATTTCTAACAAATAAAGAAGAAATTGCCAAAAATATTAGGAGTTATAAGAGCTGGATTGCCCAAAGTAAATCTCGTGTTATAACTGCTAAGGAAAGAAAAGAAATCATTGATAAAATGAACTTTGATTTATCTTTAAGTGATAAATTAAGTTTTGTAGATGAAGCTAATGAAATAGTTAAACTACTCGAAGAAATCAAATAATTTCGAGTAGAATATTCTTTTTTTTCATTTTTCTGGTAATTTATAATAATCTTTTATTTTTTCAATTAATCCATCCTTAACTAATGATTTTAAAATTTCATCTATATCCTTTTCATTAATTTTGCAATTAAGTATTAATTGTTCTTTTGTTTGCTTTTTATGTTTTACTAATATCTTTACGATTTTTCCACGATAAAACCTATTAGATTTTAAGAACATTTTTTGTGTTGTTACTGGTTTTATGCCTGTTTTTGATGCTGTTAAAACTTGTGAACCGTAATCCATTAAAGCATTA
>JAEOUJ010000175.1 GCA_016839405.1 Candidatus Gerdarchaeota archaeon
GTAGTACAAGAAAATTTCTTAATAAACCAATTGAAAAAGAGGTTCTCTCAAAATTAATTGATATAACTAGATATTCACCAACTGGTCATAACACACAAAATGTAGAAGTAACTGTAATCTCTGATCAAGAAGTAATTCAAAATCTTAAGAATGAAAGCGCTAAAACGATCATATCAATTCTAAAGAAAATAGATAATCCAATTTTTGTTTTCTTAGCAAAGTTAATAGGTAAAGGAAATTTGATACGAAAAGCTAAAGGAACAAAACCTCGGCTTATTAGAATGCTAAAAGGATTTCAAGAGGGAAGAGATTATTTATTTCATGGAGCACCAATAGCGGTAGTTTTTCACTCTAATAAGAAGAGTTATGTCCCAGAAGATAATTGCACACTTTCTGCATGTTATATGAGTATTTTAGCTAATAGTTTTGGATTGGGAATATGTTTTATTGGTTACCTAACATATTATGCTAAATATAATTCAAAAATTCTTGATATACTAGAAATACCAAAAGAAAATAAGATTTATCAAGTAGTTATTGTGGGTTACCCAAAGTTTAAATTCCAAACATTTGTCTCAAGAAAAACTTCAAAAGCTAATTGGAAATAAAAAAAGTAGTTGGGAATGAAAATGAAAAAAATAAAAGAATTTCTTGAAGAAAACAAAGAACAAATACATGATTTGTTAAATCATATGTGGCAAACAATTGAGAAGATTATGTATCAACTTGAAGATAAAATACCTGAAATCGATTTGGATAATTCACATGGAAATTTTATAACAATTGAGAATGGTTGGGCTGAAGCATATTATGCTAATCCCACTATTACCTTCCCCTATGGAGAAATAGGTTATTCCTTAGATGGTTTATTTTGTGTTTTTACGATTATTAAAAAAGAACTTCAAGAAAAGCATTATGCAAAAATATTGGAAATACCTCGAAAAAATGAAAATATAAGCTTAGAAATCTATGGTGGAGATGATTGTTTTACAACATTTTACCACTCCAAAGATGAAGGTGACTTAGATGAAATCATTGATTCAATTAAAAAAAGTTCAGAGGAAATTATACAAATTGAACTAGCTATTGAAGCTTTACCAGAAGAAGATCTTAAGGAACAGTTTCTTTCACTAATATATCATCTGTATGAATATTTACAAAAAAATAATTTATTAGCTAGATTACCATTCTATGAACAAATAGAAAGTGATAATGAATAATAAAAGAGAAAAATTAGAAATTTAAACGTCTTTCACTCTTTTTTCTCTAACTTTTCGAATGAACTCTTCAGATCTTGCTTCTTGTTTCAAAATATCTTCTTTAAAAACTGATTCTTCTATTGTATTATGACTAAAGTGAAAATAATTGTAAGTCATAGCTGAATCATAGAGTGGAAATAAAAATCCGCGGATTAGAGTCATAATCAATCCAAGATATGGGTAGCCGTGTCGTTGATTCAAATAAATAGTTAGTAACCATGGGCCAATGATACTTATAAAAGAAAAGAGCACAAAGAAAATTGATGATTTTGACCAGTTCTTTCTACCAGTTAAATACCAGGATTGCTGTATAGCTGATCCAACATGTAAATTATCTTTAGCCATACCAGCAGTATATAGGGAAATTTTGGGTAGAAAAATATATGGGACAATTATAGCAAATAAAATCATTGACCATGCTAGATAGTGATTTCTCATCATCATAAGGATTGCTAGAGTAATCATCAAAAAAGGAAATACCAATATTGTAACAATCAATAATGTGAAGACTAATATCTCTTTTACTTTTTTGACAGTATTTTCTATAACAATAACAAGATTAGCTCTTCCTTTCTCAATTGTTAACTTAGCAGTATTAGTTATTAAAGTGCTTCTTATAATGAAAAACACTATTGCTAAAATCAATAATATGAAGAAAAATGCTCTGCCAAAATCTGATACAAAATCGACTTCAATAGATATAAATGGTAATGTAGTATATAAACTATAATCAACTTCAACATTAAAAATAATCAAACGAGAAATACCAAAAAAGAAGAATTCTACTATAAGAGAAAAGATTAGAAGTTTAAGAAATTGCTTTCCATAAATTACAAATGGTTTGTAAAAGAAATTTATAAATCGTTTGCTCTTATAATCTAGCCAGCTCTCTTGAATAGACATTTTTCTAACCTGAATTATCTCTATTATAAAACTCAATCCTTGTATTTAAAAAACATACAATTATTCTGTTAAAATAAAAAAAGAATTAAGATAGATAGGATTTCAATAGCTCAATTGGTAGAGGTAAGCATACAAATCCTACAATCCAACTTATTGATATGTAAACGTATTTAGACCAATGAACAGGTGAAACATCATCCATCGCACCAGGGTGCTGTTGAAAACTAAAAACTAATACTAGTAGTCCAAAATATCTTGTGAAAGGATTTAATACTAACAATAAAGCTGATATTATTGTCACAATTCTGTGTGGCATACCACCAAAAACTGCTCTAGTTGTGTGACCGCCATCCAATTGCGAAGCGGGCATCAGGTTAATACCAGTCAGAATCAAACCTATCCAACCTGCAAACAGCATCGGATGCATTGCTACTGTTTGAATTGTTGGATCATAATATGGTAAGATTCCCATATATTGTCCAAGTATTGTTAATCCATCAGCTAGTAAAACAGTGGGAATTTGGGTTAAATCAATAGGATCTGTAGGAGTCATAGGCAAATCAACAACATAAGTTAATCTTAAACCGATTAGGAAAACAGGAATAGTTGCAATAAAACCAGCAATAGGTCCAGCAATACCTATTTCAAATAAATCATTTCGAGTAGCAAAGGGTTCTTTTTGTCGAATTAAAGCACCAAATGTACCTAGTGTTTGAAAACCAGGCAATGGTGGAACGGGTATGAAATAAGGAAGTGAAGCATCTAATTTTTTCACCCTTGAAATAGTATAATGGCCTAATTCATGGAGTGTTAAAATTCCTAGAAGTGATATTGTAAACAAGAAAATATCTAATGCAAGATTTCCTTGGAATGCATATTCAGTATAAATTTGTCTTGCATATTGCCAACCAGCAATGGAAACTGTAACAATAGTTGCAACATACAAACCTATATTCCAACCAATATTTCTTAGTTTAAAACGTTCTTTTGTCGTCTCAGGTTTCCAATAAAAGAATCGAAAAGTAATCTCCTTAATATCTGGATTAATCTTCTCATTTCGTATAATTACTTTCAAATATTTTTCTTTTAGTAAAGGATCATTACGAAGCTTCTCAAAAGTTAGATTAACATCTTCAGGACGCTTTACAATGAAAAGCGGTCCAGCTTCTGTATTTTGACCATCAATTATTTCAACATAACTCATAACAACTTCTTTCAAATCTTCAAAAGTAATCTCAATTGGCATAAATTGTCTATCTTTAGGAGAATAAATAGCTACTTTCTCACTTTGTTCAATAGCATCTAATTTCTGTTCTTTCTTGAGAGTAGATAATCCACCCATAGTTAAGGGTGAACCACAGATACCACAAACATCTCCAGAAGTAGTTCCTCCACAACGCCAACATTTGACACTTTGAACAGGACTGGTTCGACCAAAAATAATTTCTCTAGTTTGTTCATCTAATGGGGCTTGGCAATTATCACAAACATTGTGTTGGGTTTGATATCTAATATCATGTCCACAGTACCAACAAAATTGTATGGATTTATCAGATGAATCTTTCATATCTTCTAAAGGCAAAAAAAGTTTCCTCACTATATGTCGCGTCTACAAGGTATCTAATGTATCTTTACTGATATAAAGACTATCATTTACATGGTAATTTTTCCATGGAAAAAATTCTTAAGAAATAAGAGAACAAAAAATCACTTGATTACCTATCAAAAAATACTTTTAGTAAAACATTAAAAGAGAACCTAAAATGAAATAAATTGATTATTTGATAACAAGAAAAGTGAGGAAGTAAAGATAAACGATGACTAACTATCGTATAAGGAAATTTAATCCAGAAACAGATTTAGATTCGGTTCAAAAAATCAATAAAATTTGTTTACCAGAAAATTATCCAAGATTCTTTTTTACGGATGTCTATGAAAAATTCCCTGATGGATTCAACGTAGCAGAGATGGATAATGGGGAAATAGTTGGTTATGAAATGACCAGAATAGAGAAAGGACTATCGAATTTTGGTTTTGGTTTATGTAAAAAAGGGCATATAATATCAATAGCTGTTATACCACAATTTAGAAGATTAGGAATTGCTAGAAGATTAATGGAAATAGCTAATGATGCAATGAGAATTAGAGATGTAAAGGAAGTATTCCTAGAAGTAAGAGAATCAAATCAAGCAGCAATAAATCTATATCAACAACTAGGATATGTGCCACTAAAAGTTTCCAAGCGGTATTATAGTGATGGAGAATCAGCACTAATAATGATAAGCAAAATCTAAAATCATTAGATAAAAGTCGAATTTTAAAAGAAAAAAGGGAAAAAAGAGAAATGGATTAATAATCATCCATATCTGGTCCGCCAGGCATACCACCAGGACCACCAGGGGGTCCGCCACCAGCTTTAGCAGCAATAATATCATCAATTCTGAGGATCATTTGAGCTGCTTCACTAGCAGAAGAGATAGCTTGTCTAGCGACACTAATTGGTTCAAAAATTTTCATTTTAACCATATCAGTTGGTTTGCCAGTTTGAAGGTTAACACCAGCATTATCAGCACCTTTATCGTGTTCAGCTCGTAAGGCAACCAAAACATCAATAGGATCTAAACCAGCATTTTCAGCTAAAGTTCTTGGAATGATTTCTAAAGCTTCAGCGAATTTCTCAACAGCTAACTGTTCACGACCAGTGAGGGTGTTAGCATAATCTTTCAA
>JAEOUJ010000176.1 GCA_016839405.1 Candidatus Gerdarchaeota archaeon
AATTATTATTACATCATATATCATTTGAATCCCAGAAGAAAGGCATTAATATTTTGAAATGATATTTCATATAAAGATTTTATTAAGAACAAATAGTAATTATTGATTAAAGAAAAAATGAAAATTAAAAAATGATAGAAAGAATCTATCATTTTAAACTAAAAATTCAGTGGGTAATTTTCTTCCTTTATGCTTTTCTTCTGTATAATCAGGGAAGATAATTGGAGATGGTGGATTCTTAACTTTGTGTTCATCACAAAGAGTATTGTATTGATTTACATGATCCAATGTTAGTTTGCCAAGTGTAACTTTTGATATATTTTTAGCAGCAGTAATACCAGCAATTCTACCAAAAACACTAATTTCTAATAGACTATTGCCCATTAATCGATTGCTACCATGGGTTCCACCTGTAACTTCACCAGCAGCATATAGATTCTTGAGAGGAGTTTCGCCATTTGCATTAATTGTTAATCCGCCATTTTGATAATGGAGTGTTGGATAAATTAGAATTGGATCTTTTACCATATCAACACCAAATCTCTCAAATTGTCGAACCATTGCAGCAAAATTCTTCTCAATAGTTCCTTCTCCATGAAGGACATCGATCAAGGGAGAATCTAACCAAACACCGGGTTGACCCGTAGGTGTAATTATACCATTATTCTTACCAACAGCTTCACGGATTATGAGACTGGCTTCTACATCACGTGTTTCTAATGGAAAACAGAATTGATTGCCATTTTTATACAATACTTGAGCGCCTTTTCCGCGAACTTTTTCTGTTACTAACAAACCAACAATTTGTTCTGGAAAAGCTGCTCCGGTTGGGTGGTATTGAACAGATTTCAATAATCTCAAAGGAACGCCTGCACGGTAACCCATAACACATCCATCAAAGGTTGCTCCATAATGATTTGTAGTTGGAAATCCTTGGATATGTAACCGTCCAAATCCACCTGTTGTGATAATGGTAGCTTTAGCTCGGACTGTAATGTATTCTTTACTATCTAAATTAAGCAAAACAGCGCCTGCAACTTGACCTTTATCATCTTTAATTAGCTCAACTGCAGGAGAAAACTCAACGATTGGTACTTCATTATTAAAAACTTCATCGCGTAAAGTTTTCATAATTTCAGCACCAGTATAGTCTTTTGCAAAATGCATTCGCATTCTAGAGGTTCCACCTCCATGAATTGCATCCATTGTACCATCATCAAATTTGTCAAACATCATCCCAAGCTCTTCATACCATTTCAACATAAGAGGAGCATCTGAAACAAGTCTATTAACCAAGTCTGGTTCATTTTCATAATGCCCTCCTCCAAATGCATCTAAATAGTGAATAGCTGGATTGTCAACTTTTCTAACGGCTGCTTGAATGCCACCTTGTGCCATTGTTGTGTTTGAATCACCCATTCTTAGCTTAGTAACAATTAGAATATTCTCTGGTTTAACTCCACTCTTAATTGCCCAGAGTGCAGCATTTGCTCCAGAACCCCCGCCGCCTATGATAAGTATATCAGTTTCATAATCGATCTTTGATAAGTCAACAGCATTTGGATTTAGAATTGATTTCGTTTCAAGTATTCTTGCTACTTCTAGAGGAACAACTTGACCTTTTGAAACTCCAAAACGCAATTGTGTTTTTTGTTCTTTAATGAAATCAGGATGATATTTACTTAGAACATCATCAATTTCATCGGGTGTACATACGTCAATTGTTTGTTTTGCTCGTTTTTCTCGAGTTTTTTCAACTTTAATTATTGATTCTCGCATATAGTCTGGGTAAGGATCTTTTGTTGCCATTTTCTTCACCTTGTATCCACTTCTCGCTCTCTTTGAGCGTAGAATTTCACCAACTCTTTCTTGTCAGCTTTCATTAGTTTACTAATTTCAGCATTGTATTGGCCTTTTTCAATTTCTTTTACTCGAGTTTCTAGTTGCTTGTATTTTGGGGCTATATATCTACCGTAAAGCCTTCGAGCAAGTATTCCAACATTAAATTGAGAAATTTCAGCTGGACATCTAGTTGCACATAAACCACACATGATACAGTCAAAACTCAATTCTGCTGCTTTAGCAATATCTCCTCTTAAAGCTGCCTGTACATAATCCATTACTTCAATATCTTGTGGACAAGCCTTTGTACAAGTGTTACAAGAGATACATCTTGCTACTTCTGGATAAAATTCCAGAATAGTATTAGGTTCAGCTTTCAAGGATTCAATATTGTAAAGCTTTTTGTTAGCAGGATGAATTGGTATTTGAGCTAAAATCATACCATCTTCTACTTGAGTTGCACAAGCCAATCCTGTGTAGAGTTTATGATCACCTTTTAATCGATATACAGTACTACAGGCACCACAAAATCCACCACGACAACCAACACCTCGATCTAATCTCCAACCAAGAAATTCGAGTGCTTTCATTATCGTTAGATTCCCTGGAACCTTATGTTCAGTATTTGCGACTATAATTTTTACTAATTCTTGTTTTATTTCTGTTGTCGTATCTGCCACCTCATTTCTTTACTTTTACGGGAACCTGGGCAACTGTTCCCAACAACTTCTGCTTCTTTAGGAGAGGAGTTGGATCTACAAAATGTTCATTAAATCCTAATTTTTGATGATCGATACCAAAAGCTAATGCCATTAATTGTGTGAAATAAACAATAGGTATTTCTGGAAGTGAAGGATTTAACTCTCTAGCTTCCTTTTGACGTCGATCAAGATTGAATAAACATAAAGGACAAGAAACCATAATTAAATCAGCATTTTTTCTTGTAATATTGCCAACAATTTTATTGGTTCTATCTGCCACTAAATGTTTATCTTTAACTGTTAAATAAGAACCACAACATTCAGTCATAAATGGACTTTCAACTGCTTCTGCACCAAGTGTGAAAATTAAATCTGATAAAATAGTTGGTTTTTCAGGATTCTCATCAACAGATACTTCAGTTGGTCTTAATAAAGTACATCCATAATAAGGAGCAATTTTCAAACCTTTAAGAGGATTAACTATTGCTTTCTTAATATCCTTTAAACCTACCTTATCTCGAAGCAATTCAAGCAATTGATAAACTACTACATCTCCATTATAATCTTCTTCTTCATACATGAATGCATTTAAGCGATCTGCTTTTTCTTCATCTTCTTGGAATAGCATATTAGCTCGTTTAATTGTATTATAACACATTGAACAAATGGTTACAATTTCATTAAAACCATCTTCTTTTGTACGTATCATATTTCTAATTGGTGCTAATTGACTGTATAAATTATCATCTGCTAAACCAAAAAAGGTACCACAACAATTCCATCGTGTTAATTCTACTAATTCTATGCCCAATTTTTTCATTACTTCTCTAGCTGATGAATCCATAAATTTTGCATAAGATTTAGCTGTGCATCCAGGATAATAGGCTATTTTCTTAGTCATTCAATTTTACTCCATTTCATGTTGTTTGTTTTTTGAAGCTACTTATAAGAGCTATTTGTGGCAGCTCTTCTAGCTCTTCCTTAGATAGAGATTCTGGTTTAACATAGACTTTCTTTGCACGTAATGAAATTTCACGTAACGATTCCATAACCTTAGCAATATCTATACCTTTTGGACATCTTGCACTGCAAACAAGACAAGATGAACAAATCCAAAAAGTATTGGATTTAAGTATTGAATTATCGCCTAGTTGTATTTTATGCATAATTTGATTTGGGAGAAGATCCATTACAGCAGATTCAGGGCATCCGCCAGAGCATTCACCACATTGGTAGCAGATTTTAATGTCTTCACCTGCTAGTTCCATAACCTTTTCTCGGAACTGAATACGTTGTGCGCTTTTAGTTAATTTAACAAAAGTCATTTTTTTCACTCCAAACTTAAATTTTCATTCTTTTCAATAGGAAATAATTTAGAGAGTTCCTCTTCTACTAGCGCTACTGCACTTGGAATAGCATTAGCAACTTTTTCTGTAAGAGTTTCACTGAACTCATCAAATCTTTCAGCTTCAATGCCAATGATTATTACATCATCGGGTAATTTTTCTGATCCAAGTTCTTTTTTCAAGACATCATATGCTGTTGGTAGATTGCAATCATGAGCACAATACATATGGACAGTATTTTTGAAATCATCCATACTTAGTTTATGCACTTTCCCAGGAGTACCATTTTCAAGGGCTAAAGCATCAATCATGATGACTTTTTTATAACCAATGAATCGTTCTGCAAGGCTTAAACCACCTGTAGATAATTCATCGAACTCTAATACAGAAAGATTTGAATATTTCTTCTCAATCTCTCGTAAAACATGAATGCCTACTCCATCATCACTTAGAATAGGATTGCCAACTCCAAGGATAAGAACTTCAGCCTTGGTTGGTTTTTGAAAGATTTTAGAAGAATATTCGCTCATTTACGCCTAATCACT
>JAEOUJ010000017.1 GCA_016839405.1 Candidatus Gerdarchaeota archaeon
ACATCATATAATAATATAGAATTTATATTTTATTCAACAAATTTAATTAATAATATTATTCTCTCAGATTATCAAATAACTCATAATGATATTTTAATAGCCAATATTGAATCAGAAATTAATAATGATGAGATTTCAATATATATTTTGAATCAAAATGGTGATGTATACTATAAATCTACAAACCATACTAATGAATATGGAGAGGCCTTAATTACAGATATTCAATTAAATAGTGAAACACCAAGAGGGATACTGTCATTTGTTGCTTTTTTTAATAATAATGATGATATTGGAATTGGAAAAAAGGATTTTGAAATCACAACTTTTCCTACATTCATAAATCCAACTCAAACAAAAATTAAGACAAATTATAAACAAGATTTCATTGTTGAAATTAATTTTATGAACATGGAAACAATGGAAATAATAGATTTTGCTAGTGTCGAATATATATGGCTATTTGGTTCAGATATTTTACATCAAAATATTAATGAATTATATTCAGTTGAAGTAGATAATACAGAGGCGATTCCGGGTAATTATTTACTTTTTATAACTGGTAGCAAAGATGGTTATGCAACAGCAAATGTGATAATTGAAATTGAGATTGTTTTTACTGATTATAATATAACATTATATGTTCCAGATAATGCACTACCAGGTGATTTCTTAATACTCTATTCACAAGTAATTGATAATTTCTCACTCCCTGTGTTTAATATAGAAGTTAGATTTGAAGTAAATGATGAATTATTATCAGATACATGGACTAATTTAACTGGTTACGCAAAAATTACATACCAGATTTCGCCAATATATCAATTAGATAATTTAAATGTAAGCTGTTCAATTGTCATAAATGAAATTCCACTAATACAAGTTGAAAAAACAATCAAAATTGAAATTTCAGAAATTCCACAAGAAGCTCAAATAAATTCATTAGTACAAAATTTCCTTAAAGAAACAAATGAAACATTATTTTTTAATTTTACAATAATTTACCCATCTTTTGGTAAAAATTGGTATATTTCAATACCTACTGGTTTTAATCCTATTGCAGTTAGCATTATAACAGAAACAAACGTAATTTTAGCAGAAATTGTAGATAACATTATTGTTTGGCAAAGAGAAATAAATACTACTATCTCAACAAATGATATTCTAGAAATAGAAACATTAAGACCACAAATAACCACAATTCCTGAATCAAAAAATAATGAAATTTCTATTACAATTACTGTTCATACGAATTATATTCCTTATAAGAATCTAAAGATTCAAATTACACGAAATCAGGATTGGCAAGTATTTAATCAATGGAATCTTTATTTAAATGAGGAATTGGTTACAGAAAAACATGGTCTTCTAGTAACATCAGATTATATTATTTTTCAATTAAATAATACTCAACAAGCAGCATATTTAGTTTTTCAATTAATAGGAACAAAAAGCAGTTTAATCCAAATTTCGACTTCAACTGTTATACTTGGTGCTGGAACTTTAATTCTCACCATTTGTTCAATTATTCTTTTACTAAAGAAAAAATCAGATATTTCCTTAGATATACAAGTATGAAGATAGTAAGCTATTCCCATATTTCAAACAGTTTTTTTAATGATCGAGCTTTTATATCTTCTGAACGATATCTGAATATTTTAATTCGACCAAATTTTTTTTCCTGCACTAAACCTGCTTTTGTTAAAAATTCTAAATGTTGAGTAGCTGTACTATGGTTTAGATTTGTTACTCTAGCAATTGCGGAAATATTTAATTCTTCCATTTCAGCTAATATTTTTAAAATAAGAATTCTTCCTTTCGATGATAATACTTCCTCAATGCGACATTTATCATCTTCATTTGCTTTATCATTTACATTTTGAGATAAATCCCTTTCTAATTCATTTATTGATTCTTTAAACATGAATTATCATCCTTTTTTAGTGCGCTTTGTCTAGTTGCTCTCTAATAGCATTCTCAATTTTCTCAGCGGAAACATCGGGTAAACCAATGAGTGTCGTTTGACCTCTCTGTCCTTTACTACTTAATTTTGTAGTTATCACATCACAGTTTTGCAAATATTGAATGTATTCCCATAATTGAGTATGGCTTCTATTAGGTAGGTTAAATTCTTCACATAATCCTTTATATGATTCTTCAACTTCACCCATTGTAGCATATGCTCTCTGAGTATTTTTAAGCTCCACAGCGATAGCCAAAAGGGTTAATTTTTGTTGTGTTGTTAAATCTTTAACAATTTCTTGTCTAATTACAGGATGAATTGAGGCATTGGCATGTCTAACATGTTCTGGCAAAACACGAAGAACTTGACGATGATCTGCATGTATACCTGCACGTTCCAATAATTCAATAGCATATCTTGCATCACCATTCTTTGAGACAATGTCTGCAATTAAATCTACAGCCTCTTGAGATACAGTATCTTCATAAAATGCCTCTTTAACTCTATCCATTATTATATCTCTTAGTTGATTTTCTGTATATGGTTCCAAATAAATAGTGTTTTGTCTTAAAGTGCTTAAAGTACTTTCATCAAGCATTGTTCTAAAAGCAATATCTCTGACTATCGTTATGATTGAAACTCGCTCTTTCATATCAAGCTCATCATCAGTCAACCTTGTTAAATCATACAATAAATCTGAACCATCTTTTCTTATTACAAAATCAATTTCATCTAGTGTTACTATTAAGTAGAGTTTTTTTCTATTAAGTATCTCTGTGAGCATATTAAGAATTTCTTCGGGTGAAAAACCTCTCACTGGAATATGAGGATTAAATTTACGAACTATTTCCAAAAGTGTTAGAAAAGCCGATCTAGCTCTTCTACAGTTAACATGAACATATTCTAAATTAAGATTTTTTTGTGTTGAATA
>JAEOUJ010000177.1 GCA_016839405.1 Candidatus Gerdarchaeota archaeon
AAATATGTAGATAATAATACCCCTTATTTTTGTTAACTTCCTTAATATTTCTAGATTATTGGAGGTCTGTAGTTATCTATGAGTTGGATTTCTAAGATCCTTTCTCGCAAAAAAAAGAAAAATATCCGCTTAGCATTTTATGGTGAGGTAAATGCAGGTAAGACAACTTTAGCTAACTTAATTGCTAATGAACTAGGCTACTCTGATTTAGGTGCTGTTTCTGAGATTCCACATGAAACTCGTAAAGTTGTCAAATTAGAAAATGCGAGTATGAAAAAGGATGGTTATGAATTAAATTTTACATTAATGGATATGCCCGGTATTGCGACAACCGTTGATTACCGTAATTTTGTTCAATATGGTTTAACTGAAGAAGAGGCAATCCAAAGAGCTAAGGAAGCGACTAAGGGTATTTTAGAAGCTATCAAAATGATTGATCAAGTTGATGTTGCATTAATCATTGTAGATTCATCAAAGGTACCCTTTGAACAAGTAAATCTTACTATTATTGGCAATCTTCAATTACAAAAAATACCTATAATTATAATTGCCAATAAAACTGATTTACCTGATTCAAGACCTGAATTGGTCCGTCAGACTTTTTCTGATCAGACTATTGTAGCTATTTCGGCTAAAACAGGTGATAATATTGGCGAACTATATGATGCCATTATTAAGAAATCTTGAGGTGAAAAATCATGAAATATATTGTTGACTTTATTACAAAATCTGTTACAAATAAATTAACTCCATTCGAGAAAATCAAGATGATTATTCGTTTGGTTAGACAGAACCGTGTATTAATTCTCGAGAGTGGTCTTACACCTGAAGAAGAAGCCGAATTAATCAAACAAACTATGATGGTCATTGATTTTGATAATTTCATTGGTCTTGAATTCTTTAATTGGGATCGTGGAAAACCTGATAGCAAACGCATTTTCAGAAAATCATTACAGAATTCTGAATCTCGTTATACTGTTATTGCTCCTTCTGCAGCTGTTCAAATTATTGAAGACAATTCTGACTTACTTTCGATTGAATTTAGTTCCTAATTTCATTTTTTCCACAATTTTTCTATATATTAATACTATTAGTTATTTGGTTGTTTAGTATGAGTTCCTTTCTTCGAGTGATAGTCATTTCAGGTACTCCCGGAGTTGGTAAAAGTACTGTTAGTGATTTACTAAAATCACAAGGTTATACCATTATCAAACTAAATGAATTTATTATATCAAATGGTCTCTACTATGGTTATGACTACACTCGAGGTAGTGTTATTGTAGATGAAGAACTAATTAAAATGAAGCTTGCTAATGAGCTTTCAAATTTCCAAGGTTTAGTTTTTATTGAGGGACATACTGTTGAAATTATTCCAACTGAATATGTACAACATGCTATAGTCCTTCGATGCAATCCTGCTGTTTTACGCTTGAGATTACAAAATAATAGAAATTATTCCAAAGAAAAAATAGAAGAAAATGTTCAAGCTGAAATTATGGATGAATGTTTGTTAAATTTAAATCAATTTTATCCCTTCGATAAAATCACAGAAATTGATACCACTAATATTTCTCCAAAAAAAATTGCTGAAAAAATAATTGCATTAACGTCAACCTTAAAGTAATTGTTCTAAAGAGTATATTCATATAATCAATTGTTGTATCATATTTTAACTGGTGGTTTCTTTGTCGCAGAAACGAGCTCCTATATCTCGAGATAATTCTCCTCGAAAGAAAGTAGAAAATCCTACTAAAAAACCTAAGAAGAAATTTTTCACTCGAGAAAACGTTTCTAAGATTCTTCTACCTTCATTACTTCTTGTAGCTATAATTCTTACACCTATATTCTTTGAGATATTTGATGTTAGACATCAAAAAATTGATGATGTTGTTGAAGCACCTGTTCCAGGTAATTGGTATGATGATTTATTTAATGACGGTGCACCAACGCAAGATATTGATCCTGATGATAATTTTACTGATGGTTTTATGGATGGTTTCACAAATGGAGTTTCAGATCCTGAAAGAATTCTATTTCGCGTTCAACCTACTACTGAGAAGTTTTATTGGCGGTTAGAAACATATGATACCTATACTATGGATTCTTGGGATAAGGATTATACCACTTCTAATATTACAGGCTATTCCAGCTTGCCTGGATACTCTGATGGAGAATTTACTGTTACAGTAGATAGAAATTATACTGGTGGAATATTAACGAGTTATTTCCCAGCACCTTATCATTATCTCTATCCTGAGATATTTTCTAATAATTATAATTTTAATCCCATTGCTGAGTGGTTACAAGCCACAAGTTCTATTCAAGAGGATATTTATGATTGTAAACTTATTAGCACTCAGTTTGAGCCTACTTCTGGTAGTACAACTTTAGCTTATGATGTTGCATATACTTTACAAGATAATGCCTACATTAAAGACAATTCCGTTGGTTTTTTAGAGTTAGATACTCTTAAAGCTAGTGATTCTGAGCTTGAAACACGTTATTTACAATTACCTACTGGCTATTCTTCAAATGCTCCTTATACTACACAAATTGCATCTAATTTATTAAATTCATCAGCTACAATTTACCAACAAGTCTTCAGAAATATCGTTTGGTTAACCAATAATTGCACTTATGATGTTGAAA
>JAEOUJ010000178.1 GCA_016839405.1 Candidatus Gerdarchaeota archaeon
ACGATTTTCAAACACTCCAACAAGTGACTCAAAATTGATTCTAGTGTCAACTACACATACTAAAAAAAATATTCAATAAAAAAATATGATGCAACAGGACACACACTTCTTCTTGAAGGGCGAGAAGTCCGGTTTGGCAATAAATTTCTATTTGAGAAGTTACTATTGACTGAATTAGTTTTATTTGGCTTTTTTCTTTTAAATTCAATTATAAAGTAGATTTGATTTTTGTCTAGAGACATAAATCCAAAAAAATAATAAACTTATTTTAATATTTTATATTAATAAGGAGGGTGATACTTGAATAAGTATGGACTTTTAGTTAGATTAAAGGAATTACCTGAATGGATATGGGATAGGATTACTTTAGTTGCGTATTTGATAATAAATGGCGATACTGTAGCAGCTAAAGCAATACAAATTGCTCCTAATGAAAAATTTTTCAAAGTCATAGCTGAACATGTAGATGCTTACATAAAGGATGGTAAAATGCCTCCTGAACCTATAGCAACAGCTATTCTCAATTTCGCTGATGATTTAATGGCAAACGGAAAAATGACTATTAGAACTGGCGATTACATAGCAATACAAAATCATATTCGGAAAAAATAACATCCTTCTTTTTTTTTATTAATCCAGATATTAATGAAATATATTATGATTAATAATTTGAAAGGTGATTATATGGTTTTTGAAGGATTTCCTTTTATTGTTGGTTGGGAATTAACACTAAAATGTAATATAAGATGTCGTCACTGTGGCTCTTCTGCTGGTATACCAAGGGAAAATGAGCTGACTTTAAAAGAATCATTATCGATATGTGACCAATTTCCAGATCTTTTAGTTCAAGAAGTTAATTTCACAGGTGGAGAACCATTATTGTGTCATTTTTGGGATAAATTGGCTGGTTACTTAACTGATTTAGGAATAAAAACTAAAATTCTAACAAATGGATTAACTTTAGATAAAGAAATCATAAAAAGAATAAAAGAAGTTGAAATTGAAGGTATTGGTATAAGCTTAGATGGTCTTGAAAAGACTCATAATCACATTCGAGGAAGAGAAGGACTTTTTCAAGAAGTTATAAAAGCAATTAAACAAGTATTGGAGAATGATATTCCCTTAACAATAATTACAACAGTAAATGCGCTTAATATTGGGGAACTATCTAGAATGTATGATTTATTGCAAACACTAGATGTTAAACAATGGCAGATACAGCCAATTTTTCCTTTTGGGCGTGGGAAAATTTCATCTGATCTTTTATTTCCTATAAAAACATATATGCAATTAGGCTATTTCGTGAAAAAACATATCTCTAGAAACCGCGAAAATGGTTTAAAATTAATACCAGCTGATAGCTATGGTTACTTTACTGAGCTAGATGAGAGAGAACGACCTTGGAGAGGATGTTCAGCTGGAATTGTTTCAGTTGGCATCACTAGTAATGGTAAGATTAAAGGTTGTCTTTCACTTCCAGATGAAATAATTGAAGGTGATTTACGAAAAAATGATTTATGGGATATATGGTTTAATCCAAATTCCTTCTCTTATACTCGGCAATTTAAAAAAGAACATTTAGGTGATAATTGTAAGACCTGTGATAAAGCAAAACAATGTCAAGGCGGGTGTTCAGCTATGTCATATGGTAGTACAGGTAAATTTCATAATGATTTATATTGTTTTTATGGAATAAAGAACTCAAAAAATAGGAATATCTAGATTAAAACATTTCTGAAAAAGTAACATAATATGCCATTACAAATATATTACTAACATAAGTTTATAGTAACGAGCTTCACTTCTTTTTTAAGGGCTAGAAGTTCGGTTCGGGAAGGATAAGATTAGATTAAAAGTTTAAAATTTTTTACCGAAAACTAAATGAATTCTAAAGTGCAAATAAATACAATTTCGGGGTGGGAACTAAATGAAAAAATATAGAAGTTTTTTAATAGTTTTCATATTAATTATGAGTATTTTTCTTAGCTTTGCGAAAATTGAATCGAAAGAAAAAGAAACAGGAAATGATTTATTATTCCAACCTCAAGCAATAGGAGTGTATGAAAAATGGAGTTATACCACAGGGGATTGGATTCTTTCTTCATCAGTAGTAGCAGATCTAGATGCTAATGGAATCTTTGAGGTATTAATAGGGTCTTTTGATCAAAGGCTATATTGTTTAAATCAAGTAGGTGGTTTTGTTTGGAATTTTACAACTGGTGATATGATTTATTCTTCACCATGTGTTGCAGATCTTAATGCAGATGGTAAGCTTGAAATTCTTATTGGATCTTTTGATCAAAAACTCTACTGTTTAAATTACACTGGAGACGAAATGTGGAGTTACCTAATAGGTGATTTTATCTGGTCATCACCTTGTATTGCTGATATTGATAATGATGGTTCATTAGAGGTTTTAATAGGTTCAAATGATGATAAGCTGTATTGTATTAGTAACTCAGGTACTCTAGAGTGGAGTTATCAGACAGATAATGATATAGAATCCACACCAGCAGTTGCTGATTTAAACTCAGATGGTTTCTTGGAAGTATTAGTTGGATCACGTGATAATAAATTATATTGCCTAAATTGCTTTGGTGATTCTGTATGGAATTATACAACAGCAAACCAAATTACCGCTTCTCCTACAATAACAGATTTAAATGAGGATGGAACTTATGAAATTTTAATTGGATGTCATGATTACAAATTGTATTGTATAGATCATACAGGAGTGCAAGAATGGAATTATACAACTTTTGGAATGGTTGGATATTCTGCAGCAGTTGCTAATCTTAATGGTAATAGTTACAAAGAGGTTATAATAGGTTCAAATGATGGAATGCTTTACTGTCTTGATTGGTTAGGTAATTTAGTTTGGGATTTTACAACAAGTAGTGGAATATCTAATGGACCAACTATTGCTGATTTAGATGGAGATAGTTCATTTGAAGTTTTATTTGCACTAGATTTTGGAGGTCTCTATTGTATAAGTCATCTCGGAGTTGAGGAATGGTACTGTTCAATTGGTGGAGGATTTTATTCAACACCAACAATTTTTGATTTAGATAATGATGCTATTCTGGATATTGTAATTGGAGGATTGGATAACAAAATATACTGTATTGGTTTAACAGGCGTAAGTTCAAGCGGTGATAATCCATGGTATTGTTATCATGGTTCAGTTTTCCATACAGGACAAATGGATAGCGATAGCGATTATATGGATGATTTAACTGAAGTGTTCTATAATACTAATCCATTAAACAATGACACGGATTTTGACAATATAGAAGATTGGATTGAAATACATTACATCGGTACAGATCCAACAGATGGAGATATGGATAATGATGGTCTTTTTGATGGAGATGAATTATTTATTTATAACACAGATCCTTTTGATGCTGATTCGGATGATGATATTTTAAATGATGGTGCTGAAGTTTTAGTTTATAGTTCAGATCCTAATGATACAGATACAGATGATGATTTAATGCCTGATGGGTGGGAAGCTTCAAATGAATTAAATCTACTAGTAGATGATGCTAGTTTAGATAAAGATGAAGATGGATTAACAAACTTTGAAGAATACAGTATTGGAACCTTAGCTAATTATAATGACTCAGACACAGATGGTATGCCTGATGGATGGGAGGTTGATAATACACTGAATCCATTAATTAATGATGCTTATAGTGATAAAGATACAGATGGATTACTTAATCTTGAGGAATATATTAATAATGCTGATCCAAATGATCCTGATACGGATGATGATCTTATACTTGATGGTTGGGAGGTAAGTAATAATTTGAATCCTCTTTATGATGATTCTTTAGAAGATCCTGATGAAGATTTTTTGATTAATATAGATGAATATACAAATAATTGTGACCCTCAAGATCAAGATACAGATGACGATGAATTAATAGACGGGGAAGAAGTAATAATTTATGGAACAGATCCCACTAAAAATGACTCTGATTATGATCATATGCCTGACGGTTGGGAAGTTTCCCACTCTTTAAATCCTCTGCTTGATGATGCAGCAGGTGATGCAGATATTGATAATTTAAATAATTTGAACGAGTTTTTAGAAGGACTAGATCCTCAGAATCCCGATACCGATGCAGATGCATTATTTGATGGTGATGAGTTATTAATTTACTTAACGGATCCATTAGATTATGATAGTGATGATGATAATCTTTCTGATGGTGAAGAAGTTAGCTTAGGAACAGATGGATACTATACAAATCCAAATAAAGCTGATTCTGATGAAGATGGTTACAGTGATGGCATTGAAGCAAATTATGGAACTAATCCTAATGATCCATATGATTATCCTGTAATTACAGATCTCCCTCCAGAAATTATTACTTTGCCACCAGAAACTATAACATTTCCACCTGAAACCATTACACAAAATAATACAAAGACTATAACAGAAGAAATTGGATTTATTTTTTCATTTGTATTAATTTCAACAATTATTGGCATTACAATTCTTGTAATATTATTAAGAAAAAAACGAAATTATATGAGGAGGGTTATTAAATGAGTAAAAATAAACAAGGAATTATCCTTATCATTTTATTATTTGTATTTACTTGTAATTGTAAAATGATTACTGAAGTTAAGAAGAGTATTGTGGAGTTAGATTCAGAGCCAATTCCTCCAATTATGGGTGTTTTTGAAAAATGGAGTAAATATATTGGGTCTTGGGCTTTAAACTCACCAACTTTTATAGATTTAAATAGAGATGGAAAACTCGAAATTTTTATTGGTTCATCAGATTTTAATCTATATTGTTTAAATTTTTCTGGAAATGAAATTTGGAGTTATACATCGACTGACAGTATTGATTCTACTCCAGCAATAGCTGATATTGATAATGATAATTTATTTGAAATATTGGTTGGATCTATGAACAATAAATTTCATTGTTTGGATCAAACTGGAGAAGTAGAGTGGAGTTTCACGACAGGCAATTCTATTATATCTTCACCAGCAATAGCTGATATTGATGATGATGACGAATTTGAAATTCTTGTAGGATCCACAGATTCTAAGTTCTATTGTTTAAATCACACGGGAGGTTTGGAATGGAGCTATACAACTGGGGGATCTTGCCAAGCATCTTCAGCTATAGGAGATTTAGATGGAGATGGTACAATGGAAATACTTGTAGGATCATTTTATGATAAACTATATTGTTTTAATCATTCAGGTGGAATAGAATGTGATTATACTTCAGGTGATGCAATTTTTTCATCTGCTGCAATTGCAGATTTAGAAGGCGATGGTTCATATGAGATACTAGTAGGATCACAAGATCAGATTGTTTATTGTTTAAATCACACGGGAGGTTTGGAATGGAGCTATTTAACTGATGATTTGATAATTTCTTCACCAGCAGTAGCTGATTTAAATGGAGATGGATATTTAGAAGTTCTCATTGGATCAGCTGATAATAGACTTTATTGTCTAAATTATACTGGTGGAGTTGAATGGTTCTATACAACTGGAGATGATATATGGTCTTCTCCCACTATAGCAGATCTTGATGGAGATACATCATTAGAAATAATAGTCGGTTCTCATGACTATAACATCTATTGTATTAGTCATAATGGAACATTAGAATGGAGTTTCCCAACATTTGGTGAGATTTGGTCTTCTCCAGCAGTTGCAGATCTCGATGATAATGGAGTTTTAGAAGTTCTTTTTAGTTCTAATGAAGGTTATCTATATTGTCTTGGATTAACAGGTACAAGTTTAAGTGGAGATAGCCCATGGTATTGTTTTCGAGGATCGGTTTTTCATACTGGACAGATGGATTTCGATAGTGATTTTTTGGATGATCTCACTGAAAGTTATTATGAAACGAATCCATTGAAAAAAGATACTGATAATGATAATTTGAATGATAATTATGAAATTCATTATACTTTTACAAATCCACTAAATAATGATACTGATAATGATAGTCTTTTAGATGGTGAGGAAGTTGTAGTAGGATTAGATGGGTATATCACTGATCCAAATGACAGTGACTCGGATGACGATGGCTTTGGAGATGGTGTAGAAGCTAATTTTAATACTAATCCAAATGATCCTAATGATTATCCTCAAGCAACAACTCCACCACCTATAACTATCACTCCACCTCCGGTGACAATAACTCCTCCACCTAATACCTTTACTCTTAATGAAACAATTACTGTAACTGTTCAAGCTGGTTTCATTTTCTCATCATTAATTATCACAACAATAATCGGGATTACTACAATAAGGCTTCTCTTTAGAAAACGACGAAAATAAGTTGAAAGCTATTTAAGCTTTCACTATTTTATTTTTATAATACTCAGGGCACACACTTCTTCTTGAAGGGCTAGAAGTTTGGTTCGAGAGGGACAAACTTCTAATTAGAAAAAAATTAACCTCTATTGAGGTTAATCTTTCGCTTTTTGATTGATTTAATAACAATAAATGTGAAGCTAAGGGCAATTATTGTAATAAATAAGCTACCTAGAAATGGTACTACACTTGTTGGTGTATCGGGTGTGGTAGCTCCTGGATTATCTTCCGGATCAGTAGGATCTGTTCCCTCAAGATATTCCTCGTAATCTGAATAAGTATCATCGTCGGTGTCAGGATCTAAGGGATCTGTTAAGTAACCATCAGCTCCCAAATTAACCTCTTCGTGATCATCTAAACCATCATCATCGGTATCATTATTGGTCGGATTTGTTCCTAAAGTGTACTCTAAATAATCATTTAGTAAGTCATTGTCGGTATCAACATCATTAGGATTAGTAAAGTATCCATCAGTACCCAATGTAACTTCTTCATAGTCATCCAATCCATCATTATCTGAATCAGTTTCTCTAGGATTTGTTATGTAGCCGTCTAAACCACTTGTTACTTCTTCTAAATCATCAAGTCCATCACCATCACTATCGTTACTATAATAGAGTGTATGATAAATCATTAACTCTTCATAATTGGTTAGCAAATCATTGTCATTATCAACAAGTCCATCAGCGACTAATGGATCAAGTCCAGCTAACACTTCGTGCCCATCAGGTATTAAATCACCATCTGAGTCAGCATTTGAACTAATAGTTCCATAAAACTCTTCATTCGAATCATCTAGATAATCACTATCACTGTCCATTTGTCCTGTACGGAAAATAGATCCTCGGAAAGTATACCATTGTTGAGGACCAGAAGTAACAACACCTGTTAAACCAAGGCAGTAAAGCTTTGCATCATAACTTCCAAATACTACTTCCAATATACCGTCAGCATCAAGATCTGCAACAGCAGGAGAAGACTGAATCTGACCACCTGTTGTGTAGCTCCATTCCACCCCACCAGTGTGATTCAAACAATAAAGCTTGTAATCAAGTGATCCAATTAGCACTTCTAAAGTATTATCGGAATCTAGATCAGCAATAGCAGGAGAGGTTACAATATCATTACCTGTTGTGTAGTTCCATTCTTCTGTTCCTGAATGACTAAGACAGTAAAGTTTGTTATCATATGACCCAAACACCACTTCCGGTGTACCATCATTATTAAGGTCAGCAATAGCAGGAGAAGAATGAACTTCATTACCAGTTGTGTAGCTCCACTCTAAACCACCAGTGTGATTCAAACAGTAAAGACTGTTATCATAAGATCCAAAAAGCACTTCTAAGGTAACATCACTATCAAGATCTGCAACAGCAGGAGAAGTAATAGCACCACCTGTAGTATAGCTCCATTCCAAACCACCAGTGTGATTCAAACAATATAACTTCCCATCAAATGATCCTACAAGTACTTCTAAGGTGCTATCAGCATCCAAATCAGCAGTAGTAGGAGAACCAGTTATAGCATGACCTGTTGTGTAGCTCCATTCCAAATCACCGAGATGATTCAAACAATAAAGATTATCATCATGGGAGCCAATAAGTATTTCAGAAGTACCATCCCCATCAAGATCAGCAATAGCAGGAGAAGATATTACTGTGGCACCAGTTGTATAGTTCCACACCACCCCACCAGTATGATTTAAACAGAAAAGCTTGTAATCATCACTTTTCGCTACTAGCACTTCTAAAAGTCCATCTCTATCAAGATCAGCTACAGCAGGTGAAGAGCGCATCCAAATGCCAAATATAGAGCTCCACTCCACACCACCTGTGTGATTTAAACAATAAAAATTGCCATCATTGGAACCAACAAGCACCTCTAAAAAACCATCGCTATTAAGATCTGCTGCAGTAGGAGAAGTTGGAATGACATGACCTGTTGTGTAGCTCCATTTTTCATATACTCCCATTGCTTGAGGGAGATAAGCAATGTTATTTGTTGTTTCTTCTTTTTTTGCTTCAAAATTTATTGGTTTTATGAAAGTAATTAAAATTAATATGAAAACTAGCATCAAATTTTTATTAACTTTATTCATTTTGCACCCACCCCGAATGTATAATATATTTACTATTCATTATTAATTTATTTTTCGTAAAAAAATAGAATCAGGACACACACTTCTTCTTGAAGTGTTGGAAGTTCATTTTGTAAGAATTATAATTTGAAACAGGAATTGTTATTAAAAAATAGTCGATAATAATATAGCTAAAAGTTTGTTTATCAAAAAAAAGGATAAAATCCCTTAATAAAGGGATTTAAAAAACTATGATCCTTTGACATCTTCTAATACAAAACCATAACGGTTTACAAATAAAGTGGAAAGATCTACCTTTGCTGTTATATTCATTGTGCATATAGTATCAAAAAATCCATAACCAAAAGGATGCATTACATCATCAGGATTATGGGTAATTTCAATATCTCTCAACACCTTAACTTCTATTGTTTCATTTGCATTAACCAATTCAATTTCGAAATCTTCTGATTCAAAACTAGTAGCTGGTCCATGTTGAATATTTCCTTTCAATTCTTTCAAAGGAAATGGATTTTTATTAAACAAAGAAACAGTAATGGTAACATTATCACCTTGACGAATATCTGCGGGTTGACCATCTACTAATCTTTGATTCGTTACTGTATTTTTGAAGAAAATATTTGCTTGTATTCCACTTATCAAGGCATCTACAGCATTTGTTATTCTTATCACCTCTTTATGAAATCTAGAGGAGGTTTATGAATAATGATTACTTCCAATTCACAGAAAGAAGTAAATACCCTCCAAGTAATATAAAAACTCTTTTCCTTTAAAATTTTGTGCCGGGACAAAAATATTTATGTTTAAAAAAAATATTTCACCAAAATTCTGTAGGAAATGTAAAAGCAATATTTGATCTTTTTATTTTGTCGTCAGAAACAGATTAAGTGCAATTAGAATAAGATACTCAGGATACACACTTCTTCTTGAAGGTCTAGAAGTCCGGTTCGGGAAGGACATGCTATTTAATTTTGAGTTTATGGTTTTTATCGGAAAATTTGTGGGAAAATTATTTGAACATAAATTACTTAACTATTTTGGGAAGATAGTCACATACAATTATTTACTTTTGAATTGGAAAAGTGAATAGGAGATTACTCATTATTGAGAAATGAATGTCTTCTCATCTAAAATTCCCAAAGCTAATAAGGAGGGTTGATATGCCAAGTGGGAAATTAGTGTTAATTATACCAAAGAAGGTAACTGAAGAAGGTATAGAGAAGTTAAGCAAAGAGCTTGAAGAAAATAAAGTTGAAATCTTAGGAAAAGATGAGAACCTAATTATCGCAAAATGGGATAATGAAACTAAGAAAGCTGTAGGTAAAGGACTAAGTATCAAAAGCTTCCATCCTGAAAAGATTAAAAATTCAATACTCAAAGAGCTTCCAGAATCATCAGCACGTATTGGTCATCTGTGGAATTGGAGCATAGACAAGAAGGGTAAAAAAGTTACTGAAAAAGAAGTTAATGAATTAATGAAAAAACTTCACTTAGAAATAAAAGACGATCAAGTGACTGACAAATTAACTAAAAAAGTCATCGGGAAACTAGAAAAAAGTGAAGAAGAAAAAGGAGAAGGAAATTGGTACTTGTATCAAATCAGAGGATGGCAAAGAATACCAGGTTGGTTCGGATATTGGGAGAAAATCTATTGCTGGACATATACTTACACTAATAGCACACGAACAAGTCGCTTAACAGTAGATTACCTTCTCGCAGAAGTTGATGGTCCTAATCATTATGCCTGGGATTCTCGTTATCAAGGTTCGGTTGCTTATGCAGAACATTGGGTATATATTTGGTTAGGTATTGGTGCTGGCGGTACTGCTCATTCACATGCAAGAGAGGGTTCAAGTAGTCTTGACCTTACAAATAGGATATTGTAATGAAGAATAATTAATGGAAAATGAAATGGTTATTCAAGTGGTAGATGTAATAAAAGACAAAGTTGAGCACAAATGTTTCAATGATTCTTTTATAATTCTACCATTTCTTCTTTTTAATGAATTTCATTAAGAAATTATTTTCCATGAAATAACTTGAGTGATAATTCAAAACGTTTAAGTGAAAACAAGAAGCTAATATTGCGGAAATTTTTCAGCAAGGGAGAAGAATTGTAGCATGGAGGGTGACACAGTGGTGACAAATCCACAAGTTGAGAAAGAAATTAAAAATCTTCTAAATAAAATATTTGAAAGTATGAAAAAGAAGGATATTAAAGCGTACTTATCTTTTCTTGATGAAAGTGAACATATCGTAGCTTATGGATCAGAACCTGGCGAAAGATTTGTTGGCTACAATAATATTAAGGAAGCAATCAAAAAAGATTGGGAACGCTATGATGAGCTTGCCCTTACAATAGAATGTCTAAAAATCGGTTCAAAAGGGAATGTTGCCTGGGTGGCTTCTGAAGTTCTTGTTAACCTCAAATTTGGAGGGCAAGAAATGAGCGCCCCTGCTAGGAATACTATGGTTTTCATTAAGAAAAATGGCAAGTAGAAATTAATTCAAGGACATTTCTCACTCCCAATAGCTACCTCAGAAGGCATGTAGTCTACTTTCTTCTTTAGAGGTCTTCTTTTTCCTAAAGATCTCTGAATTATTTTTTTTTTTGATTTTAAATATCTAATTTATCTTGAACGATCTTTTTATTTTGATGTTAGAAAAAATCAGTGAAATAAGATGCTCAGGACACACACTTCTTCTTGAAGGGCTAGTAGTACGGTTCGTGAAGGACACGCTGAGGTGGTAAGTACCTGATAACTGATATTAGATTATAATGATAATTTTTTCTCTTACTAATTCTTCATCCAAATAGTTGTTTATCGTATTTCCCCGATAATTTTGCTAAAAAAACTAATTGATAATAAAATGGAAAAATAAATAAAACAAAGTGAGATTATGTTTTTGAGGAACGAATGGTTAGGATTTTCATTAAAATAGATACAGGAAATGGCTAAGGATTCCTCGATCTTTAATTGTTAATTTTAAATTTCATTTATAGTTTAGTTAGTAATGAATTAATTACAAAAAAATGGAGGACTTATTTGAACAATAAATTAAAAAAAATATTAATGATGAGTATTTTATTAATCACTAATTTTGTTTTACTTTCCTCTGCAAGTTATTTGGCTTCTAACAGACAATTCGATATTGATTGGATATTTCCATATGATGATGCAATTGTTAAAACAAGAATACGATTTTTCGGTCAGTTTTGGACTGATTTATGTGAACTTCCACCTGGTACAACATGTGATGATTTTAGAAGTGGATATGTAGGTAATTATAGTGATTTTAATTATATAGGTGTCTATATTATGATTGGATTATCTTTTGTATCATTACTGATTGGCATTGTGTTTACATTCAAACCTAAAATAAGTTGTATAATTAATATCGTTGGAGCATTTTTTGGATTGGTTGCACTGGGGTTATTTATACCATTACGTAATAATATAAATCATCCTCTTACAGATTTCTTTTCAAATTTTGACCCAGCATTACAGCTTACAGCTGCATTCTATTTTAGTATCATAATTTTCATCACAATTCTTGTCATTGGAATAATTACTCTTTACAAAAATTTCAGTCCTAAATATCTTGAAAAAGAGGTAGAAGTCCTTGAAGAAAAATTATCAGAACGTTCTAGTAAAAGATTATCTGATATCAGTCAAGAAAAATAAAAAATGAAATAAAAAATGAACTCATCTTCTAACAATTACATCCTCTCCCAAATAATAACAATACTTGATGCAACAGGACACACACTTCTTCTTTAAGGTCTAGAAGTCCAATTCGGTAATGACACGCTGAAGTTAATTATTTGGAATCTCAGGATAATGTTTAGGGGGAAATAGGCAGTAATTTTTTTTACTAATAATTCTCTTTGATGGGAGATAGAGTAAGTAATAAATCTCATTATGGAAAATAAAATTAAGCTTAAAAATAAGAGATTTTTTTAGAAAAGAAAAAAAGAAAAATTAGTTGAGTTCGATACTTTTACTTATACCACCTAGAAATCCAGAAAGAGCATTCAATAAAAGAGAAATAACTGTAAAAACAACACAAATAAGCAAACCATGTCCCCAGATAAAACGACTTGTAACATCAGTAATATAATCACTCATATCAACACCAAAAGTTGTAAAGAAGAATAAATTATATTTATGATCCCAATAGAAAGTACTAATAATCAAGACCATACTGAAAATAAAGAATCCTAAACTTGCAAACAAACCACTAAAAACACCTAATTTTGCATTACAAACAATTCGACCTGCAATAAATCCTCCAACAGGTATTACACAAACAAATGCAAATAATGTTATTTTACCACCTCCTGATCCTCCTATATAATAAGGCGCAATTGCATAAATGAAATAGATAAGAGTAAATAACAAGAAGCTAGTAAAAGCTCCAACAATAGATGAAATAAATACAGAAGAAACGTTTTTTTTCATATTTTCCTCACACACTGTTTATTATATTTTCACTTCTTCAAAATGAAGTAGTAATTAAAAAGCAAAAATGCTTCTAAAAAGGAAGCAAGTATAATCCTCCCTACACTATATATATTTAATATACTAAAAAAGATAACGGAAAAAATTTACGACAGAAACTGTTATTTATCTAAATCTATTGTTGTAACGCATTCTATTTCGTTCCCCATAGCCTGAACCACAATTCATACGAATATGTCCTTTTCTTAAGTGGTCTTTTTATTTTGTCGTCGGAAACAGATTAGTCTTAACTAAAAGGTAGTAAGAATATAAAAAATAAAATGCAAAGCACACACTTCCTCTTTAAGGTCTAGAAGTCCGGTTCGTGAAGGACACGCTTAGGAGAGATTCTTGAGTTTTTTTCACCAAAAAATAAATGAATTCTAAAGTTCAATTATATACACTTTCGGGGTGGGTGCTAAATGAGAAAAACAAGAAAAAGTTTGATACTAATAATTATGCTAATCATATTTATTTTTGTTAAACCAATGAATTTTGAAGCGAAAAAAGAAGAAATAACAAAAGACATTGAATTTCTACCTCAAGCAATGGGAGTGTATGAAAAATGGAATTACACAACAGAAACTGTAATCAAATCATCACCAACGGTTATTGATCTTGATGGCGATGGTTTTCTAGAAGTACTTGTTGGTTCAGATGGTAATTACACATATTGTTTTAATCATACTGGTGGTCTAGAATGGAAATATAAGACAGAGCGTGTAGGTTGGTCCTCACCTTGTGTAGCTGATTTAGATGGAGATAACATGCTAGAAGTTTTGATAAGTTCATTTGATGCGAATAAACTTTTTTGTTTAAACCACTCTGGTGGTTTGGAATGGAGCTATGCTGTAGGAGATCATGTAGGTTCTACTCCAGCGGTCGCTGATCTTGAAGGGGATGGTAAACAAGAAGTTTTAGTTGGATCAGATGATGGCAATCTTTATTGTATAAGTCATTTAGGAAATAAAAAATGGAATTACACAACTGGTGGTTTTATTCATTCTTCACCTGCAATTGCTGACCTTGATTGGGACGGTACATTAGAAATACTTGTAGGTTCAAGCGATGGTAATTTTTATTGTTTGAATCACAAAGGAGTAGCAGAATGGAGCTATACAATTGGAGGAAATATTTTCTGTTCTCCTACTATTGCAGATATTGATGCAGATGGTTCTTTGGAAGTATTGGTAGGATCTTCAGCACCTATTTTTCCTAATGGTTTTTACTGCTTCAATAATACTGGGGTAGAATGGAGTAAATTTTTTGATGGTATATATACTTCTCCAGCTGTAGCTGATCTTGATGGAGATGGACTAATGGAAGTCCTTTTTGGATTGGATTTGAGTTGGCTTATCGGTTTAGATTGTTTTGGTACATATACTTATACGTATAGTAGTTTTAATTCGGTACATTCCTCTCCTGCAATTGCGGATCTTGATGGGGATGGCAAACTGGAAGTGTTATTTGGTGATCATAGCGGTGTGCTTTGGTGTTATAATTACACAAGTTATTATAGGTGGCACTATGATGCAGGTGGTCAAATTTTATCTTCTCCAGCTGTGGCTGATTTAGATGGCGATGGTATTCTAGAAATTTTGGTAGGATCAACTAATTCCAGATTCTATTGTTTAGGTTTATCTGGCGTTAGTTCCAGTGGGGATGCTCCTTGGTATTGTTTTCGTGGATCAGCTTTCCGTACTGGGCAGAAAGATAGTGAAAATGATTATTTAGATGATTTAACTGAAAGTTTTTACAACACTGATCCTAAAGATCCTGATACTGATCATGATGATCTAAATGATTTCGATGAGATCTTTATTTATCATACTAATCCTACAGAAAGCGATGTTGACAATGATATATTACTTGACGGCAAAGAACTTGCTGTTGGTACTGATCCCTTTGATGATGATACTGACAATGATGCACTGATTGATGGTTATGAAGTAAATGGGTTTTACAGCCCATCAAATCCTGGTGCAAATGCTACTGGATATGTACATACTAATCCCCTTAAACCAGACTCAGATGGAGATACTTACATTGATAGCGTTGAGATTTATTCTAATACCGATCCAAACGATCCTTTAAGCATTCCAGAACCAGAAACAATAACATTTCCACCGGTTACTGTTACTCCTCCCCCAGAAACAATAATCATAACTCAAAATAATACCATTACAACGACAGTTGAAACGGGTATCATTTTTTCATCAATTATTATCACAGCAATTGTTGGAATAACTACCTTAACGCTTCTCCTCAGAAAACGACGAAGATAAGTTAATGTGAAAGCAATTAGAACTTTCACTTATTTTTTAAATATTTATAAAGCAATGTTTCTCTAGCGATCTTTTTATTTTGTCGTCGGAAACAGATTAAATTCAAATAAGATAAAAAAAGATTGCAAATATTATCTAGAAATCTAATTATATAGATGAATATAAGTAAATAATTAAGCTAAAAGTAAATGAACAACATTTATTTAAATTAATTAGTGTGTATAAAAACCGTTTTTTGTATTTAATTAGGAAAAAGGAGGAATTAAAACGGATGAATAATAAATTACTCATTCCATTAATTATTGTTTCAGTTAGTGGTTTAACAGTAAGTGGATCGTTTTCAGGTTTGTTTATTGCTAAACAAGTAAAATACAACCAATTAACAAATACTTTTGATGATTTGTCAGGTGACTATCAATCTCTTTTCAATACTCATGAAGAGTTAGTTGGCGATTTTGAGGAATTATCAAGTGATTATCAAACAATTCTTGATGATTATAATTCTTTAATAGAACAATATGATATACTCGAGGGAAACATCACCACTCTACAAACTGCTTACGATACTTTGAATGCAAGTTATTTAGCTTTACAAAATCTTTTCAATGATTTGCAAACAGATTATAATGATCTATTACAACAATACAATGATCTTTTAAGTGATTATAATGATCGAGAGGAAGATTTTGGGGATCTTGAACAAAATTATAATGACCTATTAACTCAGTATAATGCTTTACAACAATCATTTAATGATTTATTAAGCGATTTTAATGATTTATCACTAGCTTATGATGATTTACTAATCAACTACAATGATCTACAAGATCAATATGATGTTTTAGAGTTAGAATTAATAGCATTACAAAATGCAATAATACAATTAATTTTACCAGCTCAATATACCGATTTCGCAGAAGCTGTTAGAAGATATTATTTACCAATATATCTAGGTGGTAAAACAGACAAAACTTATTGGATGGCTTTTGCTGAATATTGCAGAGATGTCATATTACATGATTCCTATCAAGAAAATTCCTTTTCAGATGTTTCTGATGCCTTTTCAGATTGTTTGAAATATGGTTCTAATACAATGAATTTAGCATGGTATATAATGTACAATACCTTTTATGATTGGTTACCTAATTGGGATGGCTGGGGATTAACAGGTAATGAATTTACTGATTTAGAAACATTAACACAATGGTGTATTGATGAAATCGATTATGAATATGATACTCATATTACAGTTGGACAAGAATATTTTACTTATGATTACATCAAATTCCCTGTTGAAACAGCTTTTAGAACTTTAGGCGATTGTGAAGATCAAGCAATATTATGTGCAGCTTACTTAGAATCATGTGGATTTGAAACAATGGTTTTGATAAGTCATGATCCTGATCATCCTGTACGTGGCCCATTTTATCATGGTAGTCTAATGGTTCATATAGAAGATACAACGACTTTTCACTTACTATATCCAGCTTCATTGTGGAGTTTTGGTTCTAGCGATCCCTACTATCCTGATTATACTTGGTGTTGGCTTGATCCTACTTGGGACATTCCTTTTGGTCAATTTATACCCTGGGTAGTTGAATATGGTGGTTCAATCAGCTTTGATGTTTTAAGTGCAGCTATTTGTGACATAGATGGTATTATAGTTTAATACATATTGAATGGTGGATTCTCTCTCTTTTTTGTGATAAAAAGATAACAATTGCTAGGTTTTTATTAATTAAAATTCATCAAGACACACACTTCTTCTTTAAGGGTAAGAAGTCCAGTTCGGAAAAAATACATTAAAATTGTAAGAACAAGCAATTTGAGAATCATCTAAAATTTCAGAAGTTTTATCTTACGCATAAACCTTATAATTCATCCATCTTTGTTTTAAGATATCTCAAGAGGATTAGATATGAAAGTTGTCGTTTTAGGAGTAGGATATTCAGGTAATGTTATAGCAAGAGATTTAGCAGAAGATCCCTCAAATGAGGTTACTATAGTTGATATTAACCAAGAAGTTTTAGATAAACTAAAACAAGACTATGATCTTCATGGAATATGTGCAGATTTATCCAATCCAAATACAATCAAAGATATTGTGAAGGATTTTGATTTAGTAATAGGAGCTCTTCCTTATTTCTTAGGTTATAAGGCTATTAAAGCAGTTATTGAAGCAGGAAAGAATATGGTAGATATTTCATATTTCGAGGAAGATGCATTAAGCTTAAATGAATTAGCAAAGGAGAAAGGAGTTACAGTTGTTGTTGACTGTGGAGTAGCTCCAGGCTTAAGTAATATCATACTTGGTTATATTGATTCAATCTTAGATAAAACAGAGAGTTTCCTATGCTATGTAGGGGGATTACCAGTAGAAAGAAACTGGCTTTTTGATTATAAATCACCTTATCCACCTATTGAAGTACTAGAGGAATACATCCTAACTGCGAGATATATTGAGAATGGTAAGATAGTTGAGAAACCTGCATTATCTGAACATGAATTAATGGAGTTTCCAGAAGTAGGAACACTAGTAACCATTAACACCGATGGTCTTAGAACTCTCATAAAGACAATGAATATCCCTTTCATGAAAGAAAAAACACTAAGGTATCCAGAGCATATAGAAAAGATGAAAATGCTAATAGAAGCAGGATTCCTCAAAACAGAGGAAATTAATGTAAAAGGAAAAATGATCAAACCAATTGAGTTAACTCATAGACTTCTAGTTGATCATTGGATGTTTGAAGAAGGAGATGAAGATTTTACTGCTATGAAGATAATTATTGAAGGAATAAAGGATGGCAAGAAACTACGTTATACCTATGATATGTTTGATAAGTATGATAAGGAGAAGGGCATTTTATCTATAGCAAGAACAACAGGTTATACATGTACAGCAATTGCTCAAATTATACTTGAAGGAAAATTCAAAGAAAAAGGAATCATTCCTCCAGAACTATTAGGAAAACATTCAGAAGTCTTTAACCAATTTATTGAATATTTACAGAAAAGAAATGTGATATTTAAGGAAACTATCGAAGAACTGTAAGACTAAAACAATATATAGTAATTAATGGATTTTATTAGAAATTCTGTTCATTTGTAGCGAAAATTTTCTCAAACTGTCTTTTTGATTTATCGTCTGAAATATGAATCTATTTGAAATTCAAATCAGTAATAAGATGCTCAGGACACACACTTCTTCTTTTAGAGTCGAGTAGGCCATTTAAGTAATGACCGCTTAAGTACTAAGTACAGGTAGGCTGAGCATCAAAAGAAGGAAAAAGGAAATTTATTTTGTTAATTTCCTTTTACGTAAAATGAATATAGTTACTAAAATAGTAAGGAATGAGAAAGCTACAGTTGAAATTCCTATAGCAGTTTGTACGGTAATAGTTTCTGTTATAGTTTCAGTTTCAGGAGGAGGGGTGATCGTTATCGTTTCCGGTGGAGGTGTAACAGTAGCAGGAGGAGGGGTTATTGTAACTGCTGGAAAATCATCAGGATCATTTGGATCCGTTCCTTCTGTCACCTCAAAATAATCAGTATACCCATCATCATCAGAGTCACAGTCATGTGGATTAGTACCGATTGTATATTCCTCAATGTTGGTTAAACCATCATAATCATCATCATTTCCAGTATCATCTACTAGAGGATCTAAACCATTATCCACTTCCCACGCATCAGGCATGAGGTCATCATCAGAATCCTCATCATTAGGATTTGTACCTTCTTGATACTCTTCTAGATTTGTTAAACCATCAAGGTCCTCATCACCTGAAGCATCGTCTAGTAGTGGATCAAGAGTATTGTCGAATTCCCAATCGTCGGGCATCAAGTCATCGTCAGAATCAACATCATGAGGATCAGTTCCAAGAGTATTAACCTCAAAACCATCTATTAAGCCATCTTTATCTGTATCATTATCTATGGGATTAGTCAAATAATAGTATATTTCATCCCAATCTTCTAACAAATCACTGTCTGAATCTTTGTTTTGAGGATTAGTGCCAAAGAAACTCTCAGTTAGATCATCCATGTAATCACTGTCACTGTCCCTTTGTCCTGTTCGAAATGCTGATCCTCGGAAACAATACCA
>JAEOUJ010000002.1 GCA_016839405.1 Candidatus Gerdarchaeota archaeon
ACGATTTTCAAACACTCCAACAAGTGACTCAAAATTGATTCTAGTGTCAACTACACATACTAAAAAAAATATTCAATAAAAAAATATGATGCAACAGGACACACACTTCTTCTTGAAGGGCGAGAAGGCTGGTTCGGGAAGGACACGCTTAGGAGAGATTCTTGAGTTTTTTTCACCAAAAAATAAATGAATTCTAAAGTTCAATTATATACACTTTCTGGGTGGGTGCGAAAATGAGAAAAACAAGAAAATGTTTGATTATTGTTTTAATGCTTTTAATTATAACTTTCATAAATCCAATGAAAATAGATGCAAAAAAAGAAGAACCAATAAATAAGATTGAATTTCTCCCTCAAGTAATGGCTGTATATGAGAAATGGAACTATACAACTGGGGATGACATATGGTCTTCTCCTACAGTTGTTGATATTAACTCAGATGGTTTTAAGGAAGTTTTATTTTGTTCAAATGATGATTATTTATACTGTATAGATAATTTAGGATCATATATTTTTTCAAGCGCAACTCAAGGTCAAGCTCGATTTTCGTCTCCAACTGTAACGGATTTAAATACAGATGGTTATTTTGAAGTGTTATATGGTACTCGATGGGCTTTTGGAAATTTAATATGTCGTAATTCAACGGGTGCATTTTTATGGGGTTTTGGTACTGGTTTTGATATATGGTCTTCATCATGTGTTGTAGATCTTGATAATGATGGAACTCTCGAAATTCTTTTTGGTTCAGATACACATTCTATTTATTGTTTGAATCATAATGGGGGACTTGAGTGGAGTTACACAACTGAAGATAATTTACGTTCAGTTCCTACAGCAGCAGATATTGATGCGGATGGTGATCTAGAAATACTAGTAGGATCATATGATAATAAGATGTATTGTCTTGATCATTTAGGTAATAGTGTATGGAATTTTACTACAGGAGATAGTATTTGGTCATCTGTAGCTTTAGCTGATCTTGATAATGATGGTACTTTAGAAATTCTATTTGGTTCTTTTGACTCTAAATTTTATTGTGTAAGTCATACTGGAACTGAAGAATGGAGTGTTTTTACAGGCGATAGGATTTTCAATTCTCCAGCTATAGCTGATATTGATGCAGACGGCACTTTCGAAATTTTATTTAGTTCTGAAGATTATTGGTTATATTGTTTAAGCCATTTAGGAAATCAGGAATGGAAATTTTCTACTGGATCTTGGTATTATTCTCCACCTGCTGTTGCAGACCTCGATGGAGATGGAACCCTTGAAGTACTGACGGGATCTAGTGATGGCTATCTTTACTGTTTAAATCACACAGGTGGGGAAGAATGGAGTTATTTTACAACTGAAATCCTGAATTCATCACCTGCTATTGCAGACCTTGAAGGAGATGGTTTATTAGAGATTTTCGTTGGAACAACAGGGGATAATAGACTATATTGCTTAGGTTTATCAGGCATTAGTTCATCTGGCCCTCAACAATGGTATTCCTATCGAGGATCAACTTTCAAAACTGGACAAATGGATAGTGACAGCGATTACATGGATGATCAAACAGAAGACTATTTCGATACTAATTCTGCAAAATCTGATTCTGATGATGATTTATTAGAAGATTGGGATGAAATCTATTATAGCAAATCAAATCCAATAGATGATGATAGTGATAACGATGGTCTTTTAGATGGAGAAGAAGTAAATGTATATTTCACAAATCCAAATAATGATGATTCAGATAATGACCTTATGCCAGATGGGTGGGAAGTTGATAATAATTTGAATCCATTAATTGATGATGCTTTAGAAGACCCTGATGGTGATAATCTGATCAATATTAATGAATATACAAATGGTACTAATCCTCAAATTCAAGATTCAGATTTCGATGGTTTGCAAGATGATGAAGAAATTTTAATTTATTTTTCAAATCCATTAGATAACGATTCAGATAATGATGGTCTATTGGATGGAGAAGAAGTTAATACCTATAATACTAATCCCATTGATGCGGATACTGATCATGATGGTTTTACAGATTATCTAGAAATTTCCGAAGGAAGAGATCCACTTGATCCCAATGATCACCCTCCATTAACTATCACTCTTCCACCAGAAACATCAATCAATAATGAAACAATAACAATTACTGTTGAAACTGGTATCATTTTTACTTCTGTAATTATTACTTCAGTACTTAGCATTACTTTTATTGTGGTTCTCCTTAGAAAGCGAAGAAAATAAGTTAATTTAAATGAAAGCTCTACAAGTCAACTCATTTTTGTTCATCTGCTATATATCCTCTCTCAAGTGGTCTTTTTATTTTGTCGTCAGAAACAGATAATGTAAAATGAGAAATAAACAATGAAAAGAAATCGAGAAGTAAGTAATCATTTCAGATGTACCCACTAAAGACTTATATCTAGAAAAAAGACAGTACTTTGCAGAAAGGAAAAGGAGGTAGAAACTTTTGAGAAATAGTTCAAGAAAAGGATTGTTTCTGGCACTAATTCTCACTATAGCATTTATTGGTATGACTAATAGACCATTAACAATAGATGATGGAAAGATTAGTGCTTTTACTCGCAATAAAACATATGTATCCCCATTATTACCACAAGGAAGTTATGCAGATTATTTAACAGCTTCAGAAGGAACAGAAATTTATGTTACAGTTGAATCGGATTCGCTATTTGAAGCTTATACTGAATATTTTGTTACTTTTACAATAGAAGTAATTTCTTTTGGAGTTGATGTTGATCGAATTCATGATATTTTTGTAAATATTAGGCTTGTATGGACTGGTAGCTCAAGTAACACCACCTACTATACTTTGCCAGAGATTAATACTGTTGGTGGAAGTGAGTCAGTGGAAATAGGTGTTGCATTAAATGAAGGAGATTTCGGAGCTTTATCTGATAATCAAGAAGTATCAATGGAGCTTTATTTCTATTTAGAGGTAACTGAAGGAGTAATTTTTTGGCCCGATGTAACAACCTATGGAGTTCTTTATGCTTATGATGTTACCTACAAAAACGTAATGCCAACAGCTGTTAATGGTGTTTTTGATGTTGAGTTACCACCAATTTATTCAGATTATGGCACAAAAATGGGAATATCTGTGAGAACGAATGCTGAATGGAAAACAGGAAAAGCATTCACATTGATTGTATCATTCTCTGCTGAGGAATTTCCATACGATGTCAGAAGATTTCATACAATAGAATTTGAACCACATTTTCTCTACGGAGGATATAATTATTATGTAGATTGTACTCCTAACTTAGAAGTAGCAGAGGGTGAAACCATAACTTGGGAATTTTATATCAAATTCACTAATTCTCATTTCGGAGGGATTTCCCTAGGACAAGAAATAACTATTGG
>JAEOUJ010000179.1 GCA_016839405.1 Candidatus Gerdarchaeota archaeon
ATTTGATTTTTTGGACATAATTATCATCTATATTAAATAGTTCTTGTTGAATTAATTCTATTAGTTTAAAATTTTAGAAGAAATAATTAATTATTAACTTATTCATTACCATCTTAAAAGTTATAAAAAGAAATTTCAAATAAATTCAACATTCGGAGAAATTAGATTTGGTAACTACAGATGATTTGGCTACAAGTGCAGAAATCTCTGCTGCTCTGATAAATAAAGCAACAATAGAACAAATTTTTTCACGCCGAATGAACGAGCAAATTAGGCGAGCTGAAGCAAGCACTATCAAAAAGAAATTAGATACAATAACACTAACAATAGTGATTATTCTAACATTAATAGTTAGCATATTATTCATACTGGAAATTCGGCTTGATATTTTCATTAATGATACAGATAAAATTTACATTCCAATTATACTACTTTGTCTTCTAGTTATTATTAGTGTATTATTATTAGCTGAATTTTATTTTGTAAAGAAAAAAGGAGTAGAAAATATAAATCAAAAATTGGGATCACTTCAGATTATTGAGAAAAAAATCCTTGAATTACAAAAAAATAACACTAAAGTCTATAATTTTGTTAAGAATGCATTTAGCGTAGTTAGTACTGTTGATTCTAAATTCCTATTGAATGGATTTATAATCCATTTCTATGTATTTCTCACGGAAAAGGAGCATGAATATTCCATTGAAAAACTCTATCGTTATCTTTTCTTAGCAACAACAAAGAAGAATATTCTATTCAAAAAGATAGTAAAAAACATTGATGAAATAGAAGAAGTTAAATCGAATATTTTCATTCATTTACCAAATATTGAATTTCTATTATCAAAATTCCAAGAAATAGAGAAATTACCAAACTATTTCATTAATAGTTCGCTTAAATCACTTGAAATATTAAATCAATTCAAGGTAACAAAAGGAGATTTTATAATAAAAAAAGGCAAAATTATTGAAGATAAAGGATAGAGAAAAAAGGAATCATACATTTTATGTGATTGAAATGAAGGTAATTCTTGCAAGACATGGAGAGAGTGAAGCTAATCGATTAGGGATTATTCAAGGTCATAGTGATTATCCATTATCAGATTTGGGATTTAAACAGGCAAAAGAGCTTGCAGAATGGCTTTCAATAAATCAAAAAAATCTAGATGGTATTTATTCTTCAGATTTAACTCGAGCAGTAGATACAGCTATTATAATAGCTAAAGAATTAGGTAATAAAGACATAATTTTTGACCACCGTTTAAGAGAATTTAATTTAGGATTATTTCAAGATAGAGAAACAGCTAGTCTAACGCAAAAAGAGCAAGATTATTTGGACAGTTTTTTGGAAAATACTTTTGAAAAAATTCCAAATGGTGAAAGTTTTGAAGAAATGAAAACTAGAGTGAGAGAAGCTTTCTTCGAAATTATTGCTAAACATGAAAAAACAGATACAATTCTAATAATTGGACATGGAGGGACTTTATATCAAATAATAGCATTAATTTTGAAATTTAACCTAGATTTAAAGAAGGAATGGTTTGGTAATTGTCAGAGAACTGAAATTGTCCTTAATCATAAAACTAACAAATGGTCACTAATAACGTTTAATAATAAATCTATAAAAAGTCTACTTGATGAAAAATCACAATAAAAGAATCATTGATGTTATTCTTTTTATTTCAGATAGAACTAAAAATGAAAATTTAGAATGGGTTCTAACAGGATCTGCTAATTTACTAATTCAGGGTCTAAGTGTCGATGTTGAAGATATAGATATATTAATTGCAAAAAAAGATGTTTTTAATTTCTACAATTTTTTTAAAGAATTTGGAATACAAAAAGTGGAATATAGTGCTACAGATAAATTTCGATCATACTTTGGAAAATTAATTATAAATGAAATAAAAGTCGAAATTATGTCTAGATTGGAGTACAAAACACCCGATAATATTTGGATTAAATCAACTTCACTTAGAAAAAGGAAATTAATTCAATTCAAAAATTATACAATACCAATTAATCCCCTAGAAAATGAACTTAAATTTTATCATCTAATGAAAAGAAAAAGTGATTTGCATAAAATTGAATTAATAGAAAAAGCATTTGTAAATATGAACAATTTATAGGTGATTTCAATGAAAAAAATTGGCATAATTGGTGGTTTAAGTGCACAATCAACTATTGAATATTATCGAATTTTAGTGTATGAATATAATAAAATTATGGGCGGTGTATCTTCTCCAGAATTAGTCATTGATAGTCTTGATTTAGAAAAAATAAGTTTAATGATGAAAAATAATGAATGGGAAAATGTATTAGAGGAATTGATTAAATCAACTAATAATTTACTTGCTGCTGGCGCTGAAATAATAATTATTGGCACAAATTCACCACATAAAGTCTATGATGAATTGCAATCCCAATTTGATAATATAGAAATTATTAGCATTATGGAAGCAACTGCTAAAGCAATAAAAGAAAAAAACCTATCAAAAGTTGGCTTATTAGGAACTCAATTTACTATGAAATCAAATTTTTATCAGAAAGTATTGAACAAATATAATATTGAAACTTTATTACCAAATGATGAAGATCAAAAAGTAATTGTTGAAATTCTTTGGAAAGAACTTACTCATCATATTTTAAAATCAGAATCTAAAGAAGCTTATCTGCAAGTGATTAATAAATTAAAAAAACAAGGAGCACAAGGAATTATTCTTGGTTGTACAGAAATACCTCTTCTTATAAAACAAGAAGATTGTGATATTCCTGTATTTGATACAACATATATACATGCATTGGTTGTATTGAATAAGGCTTTAGAAGATTAAATTTAGTCTACAATTAAATAATGAATTTCAAAACAAAAAATCTTCATAATTAATTATTATAAAAATTAATAATTCTTTCCTGAAATCAGATTAATGCTAATTTATTAATAATAAAACAGATTCTCGAAAAATTGGAAAATAGTTATAATTCTTTGCATATGCAAACCTCGAGTTGAGTAAAATGACAATAAAACGTCTTACAGAAAAAGACAAAGATAAAATAAAAGAATTATTCTTTTATTGCTTTCATAGTACTGAAGAATGGGGCTGGGACTCTGACATTTGGGAAAAATATTTCTCCCTTTGCAAATATGAAGACCATTTAGGTTATTATATTAATAATGAACTTGTAAGTACTTATTTCATTGAAGATTACGAAATTTATGTTAGAGGAGTTTTAATGAAAATGGGTGGTATTGCTGGTGTTACTACACAACCAGAACATCGACTACAAAACCATGTTCGCATGTTAGCTATTGAATCATTAAAAGTAATGCGAGAAAACAAACAATTCATATCTGCCCTATATCCATTCAAATATTCCTTTTATCGAAAATTCGGTTATGAAAACTGTACTGAAATCCCTTCTATTATTGCTCCTCCAGGTAATATCTTAATTCCAGAAAATTTTCAACCATTAGAGCTAAAACCTGTTCTTAATGATGAATCAACTTTTAATTTAATTATGTCAATAAGAAAGAAATACAATGAGAAATACAATAACGCAATTTTTACATCTTATAAGGAATGGGTTTTTCACTATGTTGGAGAACATTACAAAATCTATATTATATATAACAACAAGGAACCAGTTGGATATTTTATTACTAATTTAGAAAAAAGAGAAGGCCCTTGGAATGTTAGATTAAATGTTTCAGATCATATTTGTAGTTCAGTAGAAGCTAGATTAACGATGTTTAATTTCCTCAAAAAACATGCTGATCAAAATAAAGATTTCAAGATATGGCTTTATGGCGATGAACTTTTTACAGATTATTTTAATGATCTTTGGGATGAAGGAATAAAACATACTATCTGTGGTGGAGCTATGTTTCGAGTTGTTGATGTTAAAGAAGCACTTCAGCTACTAAATTATCCAAAAGATTTAGCATTTACTTTTACAATCAAACTTGAGGATACAACTGCTCCTTGGAATGAAAAACCGTTGGTTATTGAAATTAAAGATGGAAAAGCTAAAATTGATGATTACTCAGGATCAGATTTCGATCTAAAAACTGATATTAAAGCATTTACCCAGCTCTTTACTGGTTATCGAACAATCAATAATCTCATTGAAATGAAAAAAGTACAAATCAATCCTAATAAAATTACATTAATTGATAAAGCATTCCCACATTGTCAAACAAGATTAACAATTTGGTTCTAGTATTACGTTCAACTATGAGGAAAATTCCTTATTACATCTAAAAAAAACTATTAATATCTAAATTGCTTTTTTTATTAATAATTTTAAAATATTGATGATTTGAAATTCGATTTATTTCTTTTTTAATTTCGCTTGTTCGCAAAATTGAATAGGCATTATTCAATTTCATCCAAATTTCTTTTTGCAATAAAGAAACTTCTTTATCACTAATAACATTAGTTTGTTGAATATTGCCAAACCATTTGTCAAAAGGAATTTCTAAAATTAATTCA
>JAEOUJ010000180.1 GCA_016839405.1 Candidatus Gerdarchaeota archaeon
ATAGTAATTTTTGATTTACTTTTAGGTTCTAATTCAATTGATCCAACAATTTTCTTTTTCTGACTTGGTTTCTTGGAATCAAATTCTATTAGCCTGCTATCAGTTTTAATGGCTGTTGCTTCTTTCATTCGTATTACAAAACCTGTAATTACAAATATCACGAAAACAACAAATAATTTTAGCAAATCTTGCCAAATTACGATTTTAAATAATATTAAATCAAATAATAGACCCAATGCTCCACCAACAAATAGCTGTTGCCATAAACCAGATTCACTACTAAGTAAATCATGATCAGCTTTTGATGAGACCATAACAAAAATTGCTACACCAACTAAAATTGGCAATGAAGCTATAAAATAATAGGCATTAAGATAAGCAGTTAATACAGAGCTGATAGTTAATCCAAAATTTAATCCAGCAAGAATATAAAGAATTGACAATCTCATTATACCAAGATGTGGTCCATCTGCTGGATGTTTTTCTTCATATTTTTCTAGATTTCGTTTGAAAACCATAGCAATTAAAATGAAAAAGGTTCCAATGGCTATATACTTGAAAACATTTATGAAAAAATCATAATCAAAACGAAGTAATTCAAAAACCATGCCAAAAACAAATCCCTCAAGAATAATCGAGTAATTTTTTACTTTGTCAGAAAATTCTCCACCAGCTTGACCTATAACCCTTGCGCATATATATCCTCCAATAACGAGTATTATAAAAGAGGCAATCATATATCTTAACGTTAGAAAATAATAGGCCATTTGATTGAATGCAAAAGCCATTGCAGCTCCAGCAAGTAATAACCAAATGACACCGCCGTTTGGTCGTCTCAATACTTTCAATCCCTGTATTTTATTAAGAATCTTAATAATTCTTAATGGTATTTGGACTTATTTGAATTATTTGATTCTTTTTATATTTAGCAAAAAGAAAAAGAGGTATTAAAGGAAGAGAATAACAACTATTTTTGTTGTAAATCAGCTTCTTTATCTAGTGATGCTTCTAAAGCTTTCTGAATTCTAAAAATTAATTCTGTTGCTTCAGCAAATGTTAATTTAATAGCATTCACTTGATTACTAGGTTCACCATATTTGGTAAGAACAACTCGAATAGATCCACTTGTTAACCATTTTCCATCCTTTAGATAAGGATCATCAATATAAATTTGCAAGCTATTTGATCGTTTATTATTATAGAAATGAACAATATCGCAAATTCTAATATTATTTGATTGGTTTCCATTATAATCAGACATAAATTATCAACCCATTATCATATCTATAAAGAATAATAGTACTTTTGTATTTAAAGACCCAAATTGTGATGGTTTTAAAATATGTAATTGTAATTCTAAAAAAAAATAAATTTCTTGTCCATCATTAAGATTATATCAATAATTGTAAATGGTGCTGAGGACGAGATTCGAACTCGCGCGTGCATACACACAGTAGCTGACCGGTAGTGGATTTCTTGACTATCTCATTAATTCCAGGCTACCGCCCTACCAGGCTAGGCCACCTCAGCTAATTTCCATCTTATTCTTGGTTTACTATCCTTTTTTTAGTTTTCCGCTAGGAATGAATTTTATTTTTCTGCTTTTAAAATCCAAAAACCAGAATTTCTAGCTATTTCTTCGTAAGCATAGAATTCATCTTCTAACATTTTCTGCATAGATTTCAAACCCTTTTTCTTTGGAATAACTAATTGAAGTGATCCATTCTCGAGTAGATGGCTTTTAGATTGTTTTACTATTCTTTTAAGAATTTTTTTGCCTGCCATTAATGGAGGATTAGTAATTATGACATCAAAATACTTATCTGATATTGGTTCAAAGAGATCTCCTTGGTAAACTTTAGTATTTATTTGAACTTCATTTTGTTTACAATTTTCCTTAGCTAATTTTACTGCTAATTTATTTATGTCAATTAAAGTAAAATGTAAATTTGGATAAGCTTTTGCCAAAGAAATACCAATAAAACCATACCCACAACCTAAATCTAAAATTGCACCTTTTAGGGGAAGAATTACATTGTTTACTAATACTTCACTACCTTTGTCCACTTCTCTCCAGTTAAAAATACCTGATTGACTTTTAAAAATTAAAGGATTGCCAAGTTGAAAAGTTTTTATTATAGTTGTTTTACCCGTTGTTTTTGGTCTTTCTGAATAATAATGAGTCATTTTTTGGTATCCTTCCAAATTTTAGGATAAACATCACGATCCATTAATACTCTAGTGGGCCTTGCTGCTAAACCATGATTTATTGAAAGTATATCTCTATAATTCATAGTTGCTTTAGCTAATGCAATAGCTTCTCCCTTTAAACTTTCTAATAATACAAGAGTGTTTTTCTCAATTGTATCATGTAGTTTAAGTATTCCAGGAACTGCTAAACTTGCTCCATGACAAATTGCTCCTATTGCATTATCTCTAATAACGATTTTTGGTAAATGAGTTAATCCACGTTCCATAGGTAAAACAACTTGCCGTAGTTCTTTCTCATCCTTTGATTCTTTATATGTTTCATAAGCATCATAAATTCTAATTAAAGATGATAATGTTTCATCTTCTTTAAATGGGCCTGATTTTGTTCTACGCAATTCTTTCATATGAGCACCTATTCCTAAAACCAAACCAATATCATGACATAATTTACGAATATATGTACCTTTTTCACAACCAACTTTGAAAAGAACATCTTGTCCTTCTATTTCTAAAAGATCAAAATAGTAAATACTTCGTTTTCGAAGAATACGCTTAACACTTGATTTAACAGGTGGTTTTTGATAAATTTCACCTGTAAATTCCTTAATGACTTTATGAATTGCTAATTCATTTATTTGATCATGTAAATGCATTA
>JAEOUJ010000181.1 GCA_016839405.1 Candidatus Gerdarchaeota archaeon
AGTAATACCAATATAGGTCTGAAATCAGGATTTTGTGTTAAAGGAACAAATATAACATAAAGCATTATTGCCAATGGAATTATCAAACTAATTATCATACGCAAATTTTGCCCTTTTGCTGATTTTTCCATATATCGATCGATAATTCGTCGTCCTTCACCAGCACCTACTGTAACAATTTTTGGTGTGTGAGGATCTTTTCTATTTGGCACGCATAAAATATCTTCTAAATCTTCTCTTGGCAATAATTCAGCCATTGCTGCTCCTAACATACTTTTACCTGTACCTGGTTCGCCAATCAAAAGCACGTTTCTTCTTTGGATTGCAGCTTTTCTGACTAAATCTACAGCACGTTTTTGCCCTAGCACTTGATCAATAAGTCTTGTTGGAACTGGTATTTCCGCAGTTGACTTAATATTAACATCAATTAACGGTTCATCTTCTATTTTTTTTGTACTAGGTTTCTTTGTATTTGTGTCACTCATTTTTATCTCTCAGCAAGACCTCTTTTAATTATCAAACACAATAATTTCTATTTAAAGAACGATTTTTTAAGAGTATTTATTCTTTCTATAGAATATTTGACGATTTTTCTTTTAAAGACTAACAATTGTTTGATTAATACGTTCTATTTAGGAATCATTTAGATGATTATAATTAAAAATGTGACTAATAAGATGATTTTTCTTTTTAATTAAAATATATTAATTAATATTATAAGGAATTTTTATAGAATAAGAAAAAGTCTCTAAATATGTGATTTATCATTTGAAGGAATTGAGAAGAAATGAAAAAGAAACTAAAATTAATTGTTATTAGTCTTCTTATTTTTCTTCAAAGTACTAATCTTATCTCAATTTATATGTTATTTTCAGCTTATAGTGTTCCGACGGATAATTCTGTTATATTATCAGCTTATGAGTATCATATTGTATCAGTTAATGCTACAAAGGGACAAGTTATCAGTGGTGATTGGAGAACAACCCCAGCTGATATAATCTCACCTCCTTTTCTTGTTTTTATTATTGATACAAAGAATTTAGAAGATTGGTTAGCAAGTGATAATTTAACACAAGCAGTGGGAAGGATTCCTTCAAGTGAATTGCTTTATTTATATGACCCCTTTTTTAGATTGGATGATATACCAGGAGATAATTATCGTAGTCATGTCTTTCAAGTAAAAGCACCATCAAGTGGTGAATGGCATTTGGTTTTATATGCTGGATTTACATTTTTTCCCTTAACTTTTAACTGGCATATTGACGTTTTTGAAGGTTATTTTCTAGATATAGTTATGTATAGTCTTTTAGGTGTTTTTTTTATTTCATTAGTAACTATCTTCACAATTAAAACTGTAAAGGATAAGAAGTTATCATATGAAGAGGAATTTGAAAAGATTGTTCAAGAACAATCTTCTTTAGAAAATGGAGAGCAAGGGAAGAGTTCATTAGATGAAATTGATTTAGAAATAAATGATAGTGAAATAAATATTAAATGAGTGTTTGCTTGTGACAGCTAGCCTTAACATGGGACCTTCTTCTTCAGAAATAAATAGAAATCTTTGTCAAAAATGTCAAGGTTTTAGAAAATTGTGTGGTAAAAGTCTTTGTCCAATATTATTGAAAGCTAAATCAATTGCTGACATTCAAAAAACATTTTCAAAAACAGATTTCTTTGGAGCATCTCCTCCTAGTTTTTTTGTAGGAGAATATGGTTATCCTAAAGTTTCTATTGGTCCTATGATTCCTCCTTTAGCATCACAAGACACCTCAATTTTTGATGCAGAAGAACTTTGGATTTATAAAACAATGGATGAAGTTATTGGTTATAGAACTTCTTTAGTAAGAGGAAAAAAGGCTATTAATGTCAAAAAAGCAAGACAAGTAGGAGATAAACTTTTAGAAACAACTCAGGAACTTGTGATGGCAAGTAAATCTGTTGATACAGAGATGTCTTTTATTAAACGACCAAAATTAGATATTGTATTTTCTCCAAGAGTACCACCAACAGGACCTTCTGGAATTATTAAAAATGCCAGATTAACGGAAAATCCAAAAATTCCTAGAATAGTGGATAAAATTGTTAGTGATACTGACTTGAGAGCTGTGGGTGGAATTACTAAACTATATGATGATAAAATCAATCAAAGACATATCACCAGATTATTATCAGCTGGACTTTTTGGAGTAAAAAAAGATCGCCGATTAGTTCCAACAACTTGGTCAATTACAGCAATTGATGATATTTTAGGAAAAAGATATTGGAAACGCATTTTGAATAATAATTGGATAAATAACGTTAGAATTTTCTTTCATAAAGCATTAGGGAATTTGGTGGCAATTTTCCTTTACCCATCTGCTTGGATGTTTGAAGCTTTTGAATATTGGTTTATGGGTACAAGTGATAATTTTGCGATTGATTGGGAAACATGGAAAGGGAGAAAAACATATGCTCGAGATGTTGCTGGTGCTTATTACTGCACTCGATTACAAGTATTGGAATATCTTGATTATATACAAAAACAAGCAGGTTGTTTTCTATTCATGGAAGTTGATAAAGAATGGATTCCATGTGGGGTTTGGCGTTTTAGAGAAATCGCTCGAGAAGCGTTAAAGAAAGCACCTTTAGTTTTTGATACAATTGAACAAGGTTTTGAGGGTTTAAAGAAAATAATCAAATTCCCACTTGATAAATATCTAGTAAGAAGTAGTACCTATAAAATTATGAAAAGTCAAAGAACCCTTGAGGATTTCTTCCCAAAGGATGTTTATGGATAAGGAATTCTTACTCATTTTTAAATTAAAAATATATGAATAGATGTTTTTTCTCAATAGGTATTTAGTACAACTACGAAAGCAACCTTTGATACCTTTTTCACCATTTATGGTTTTGGAAGGGTACCTTGTAACGAAATTGTTACTTAATACTCATCTCTGAAAATTTTATTCTATTTCTTCAGGATTAATGGATTCAATGAACGGAATACTGTAAATTAAGGAATCTTCTTCTGAAAATGCTTCAAACAAAATATCACCATCAGTTTGAGTTTCTTTCTCTTTATCCTTTTCCATTAAAGCTATTTTCTGGTTATAAACAACATCTAATTTTCTAATTGCTGTAAAGAAGTAGAAAATTAAAGCAATAATTATGCCCAATACATTTGCTACAGTAAAAATCACTGCATGGGGAACAAATTCACCTATTAATCCAGATAGAAATGTTCCAATAGGATAGATAGCCATTGCTAAGAAAGACACAACTGAAGAAATCCTACCCATCTTGTCATTCGGCACAACAACTTGCAGTGTTGTTCCAAATGTAGCATTTATCATTGGTGCAGTCAGCATCGAAGTAAAAAGTAATATTCCAATTACCCAAAACCTAGCATCCAACGTTGGAGGAACAGTTATAAGTAATCCTATGCCTATTGATTGAAGAATTATACAGATGATAATAGTTCTTATTTTCTTCTTGAAACCTTTGAAAAAGGTCATAAAAAATCCACCAACAATCATTCCTGCCTGCAGAAGTCCAATCACTAATGCATAATTTTCCTTTGTTCCTAAATGCGTATCACTTACAAACAGAGGCATAAGTGTTCCTGTTGGTGAACCAAAGAAATTCAGAACAGTGGCTAAGATGATTAAAGGTGGTAGTCCTTTTATGGCTTTCAAGGCATCTAAACCTTCTCTAAATTGAACAAGGAATTTTGGTTGCTGTTCTCTTGCCACTTGTTTTGGCGAGGGTATTTTAATAAGAATTAATGGGATTACGGCAATAACGAATGTTATAGCATCAAACCACATTGTTAAACCTAGGTCCATTAAATTTAAGAGTAAAGCTCCAATTGCTGGTCCTAATACATTGATTATTCCATTAATAAGAAATCCCGCTCCATTTAATCTACTTAAATGCTTAGCTGGTACCATAGTAGGTGTCATTGCACTTACAATTGGACTATGGAAAGCTTGCATTGCACCTCTTAATCCCAGTGTAATAAATACACAAGTAATTAGCAATGATTTATTAGGTATATTTGTTGGATCAGCATCGTTTGGAACATAATAAATCATGAAGATAATCGTTAAGATGACTGTAAACAATGCTTGTAAAGCATCTACTGAAAGTAGCAAAGGTTTTCTCTTAACTCTATCAGCAAGTACACCTGAGAATGGTGCAACTAATAAAAATGGTCCTAAACTACAGAGTGACGCCAAACCTAACATCAATTCACTGTTTGTTGTTTCTGTCAACCACCATATCAACACGAAAGAAACTATTGAAGAACCAAGTATTGATATCTGTTGCCCTGAAAAGAACCATAAAAAATCTCTAAATTTTTTCTTTTCATCTAGTACTTGTAATGTTTTCTCAACTGAATCAGAGTCTAAGAGTTTGTTTGTCATATTACATGCCTACTACATAGTCAAGTGACAGATAGGATGATCATATAATATAATCCGTTTGATTAATAGTGACCAATTATTAACTACCTGATTTTTTTTAACATACATCTCTACTTGCTGTCCAAGCTTTTAATTTCTATATCCTATTTATCGTACGCAGAATTTTGCTCATTAATTTACTATACTCAAAATTATATAAAAGACAGATTCACATTTTAGAGACTCAATAAGAGAACACATTTTGTGACCAATAAATAACAATTATCTCATAGAATTGATGATACTTGTTCTATTTATGAGTGATTAAAAAATATTAAGTGGATAAAAGGAACAATTCAAAATAAAAAAATTCATAGATAAAAAAATAAAAGATAGAAGAAATTACTTCTTCCTCTTTTTAGCCATTCGGTAAGATTTCGCTTGAACCCTATCATCTGCTCGAGCCATACCAGCTTTTTCTTCTTCTATAATTTCTTCCATTTCTGCTAATTCATCTGCTAAATAATTTTGAGCAGCGGCAGCACTAGGAGCAGCTCTTGCTAATGTAGATTGCATTTGAGCCATCATTTCTTTGCTTTTCTTACGGTCTTTTTGCATTACTTGAGCAGCTTTCTGTACTGTATAACCAGCTATCAAATCAGCATCTAAGCTCTTTTCAAGTTCTTCTTTTATTTCTGTAACTTCAAGCTCTTTTTCAATTACTCTAATTCGTTCGTTATCCTCTTCATCTTTATAACGAACTTGAACTTGGACAGGAACTTTCTTTAAGTCTTTTACATTCTTAGATG